>JAITXS010000174.1 GCA_031284645.1 Spirochaetaceae bacterium
AAACTTTTTTGGACTTAAATAATAATTTGGGTATTGGGTATTGGGTATTGGGTATTGGGTATTGGGTATTGGGTATTGGGTATTGGGTATTGGGTATTGGGTATTGGGTATTGGGGCGCGGCGCTGTGGGCGTGTAGCGACAGGTATTCTGCTACCGTGTCAGTCAAAGAGAACATAGACCGGACTCTCTCCGATATGATATCTCTCACCCCTTTCTTCATAGCATAAGTTTATGATGAATGTCCCTTGTTTGTCAAGCAATTAAAAGAGTGAAGATCAAAATCTGTCTTCATAACACCGTGTTGCAACATGAGAATTGCTGAGAAGATAACTCAAGATATTGTCGGCACTGTCCGATAATAACATCGGACAACTGACAAATTGCGGGTAAGGAAAAGCATTTTACTCCGTAAAATGAATACTGTGTAAAATTGTAGTAATAACCAATGAAACAAATCGCGCTCTGCGTGTTCCTCGCGCTTTTATTATATAATCCTCATCATGCAATGGCGGATAGCTTTGAATTTAAGCAAAAGATAGGTGATAAGTTCAGATTTATCTCAACAACACGAGAAGAGGTTTATCAAAATGGAAAACTCATTCAAATAAGCAATCTGGTTGACCGGATGGCCTCGGAAATTATCAAAATAGACAATGATATCGCATGGCACAACGTTACCTTTAATCTTGCCGAAGAAATTGTAGACGGCGACAAGGCAAATCAGCTTGAATCAAAACGTCTCCAATGGAAAGAGGAAGAATACACGGCTGTCTTTGGCAGGGATAAGCGTGGAAAGATGATCATGGATAAAAAATATTTTATGCCAAGCGTACGGGATATTCCGCATTTCCCCGAAATTGATATACAAGAAGGTTATACATGGGAAACGCAGGGGAATGAAGTCCTGGACTTACGTGCACTTTTTGAGATAAAAGAGCCGTATGAAATACCGTTTTCCGCCCATAACGCCTATTTTGGAAACGCAAACAGAAACAATAAAACATATAAACTCTTTACAGTTAATTATACCTTCTCTAAACGCGTAAGCATTGATGGTTTTGAAGATTTCCCCCGTGATTATCTTTTAAAAGACCGGACGAATGTTGCTCCGGCAGCAAAGGCTATAAGAACGATACGCGGCAAGTCAAGTCAGGTTATTTATTGGGATGAAAAACTCGGAAACATTGCTGCTGCCGAAGATGAATTTGAGCTGCGCTTTGAGCTAACAAACGGGGAGGTCTACCTTTTTAAAGGTAAAACCTATTCGGAAATGCTGGAAGCGAATGTATTAAACAGGGAAGAGACTGCCCGCGATGTTGAGGAAACTTTACACGATCTTGGCATTGAGGATGTGAATGTCCGCGTTGTTGACGAGGGGATAGCGATTAGTTTGGAAAACATTCAGTTCGCACCTGATTCCGCAGATTTACTGCCCTCCGAAGAAGAAAAACTTGAAAAAATTTCCAGTATTTTACGCAAATACAATGAACGTGATATTCTTGTTTCAGGGCACACGGCACTTGCCGGAAGGGCCGAATTCCGCGGCCCACTTTCCGAACAACGCGCCGCCGCCGTAGCTTCTTATTTTATCATGAAAAAGGTACGACCGGCCAACAGGATTATAAGCCGCGGGTACGGCTCATCGCGTCCTGTTGCCGGCAACGACACCGAAGAAGGCAGGCGGAAAAATCGCCGCGTGGAAATTACTATTTTGGAAAACTAAGCTTCCTGTAAGTTCCCGTTTTGGAACATATCATCCGGATAATTTTCCGCTATCAATTATACAAATCGCACTATATCTTCAAATGCCTTGCGGTTTTTAGTGCGAATGGTGTCATCTAAAGGATAACCCAAAGCAATTACAGAACCAAATTGTTTTTCTATCGGAATATTCAACAATTCACAAATCTTTTTACGGTCATAAAGGCCAATAATACAGCTTCCAAGCCCTTGTGCGGCAGCTTCAAGACAAACATAGGCGCTTGCCGAGCCCAAATCACCTTTTGCAAAGTATTGGCTGTCAATAAAACAACTCAGTACAGGATTTAAAACGGCATGTTCTTCCAGAATAATAACAAACGCTTTTGTTGTATTCAGCCAGGCATTTTGTTTTAACTGTTGAGCGTATTGCGCTATTTGACCAACTATTTCAGGACTTTCTACGACAATAAAACTCCAGGGCTGGGAATTGCAGCCGGAATGGGTTAAACGGCCTGCTTCAACGCATTGTACCAGTTTGTCATGTTCCACCGGTTTTTCTGAAAAACCACGGCAACTTTGACGTTTTTTACAAATTTCCAAAAAAGTACTCATATATCCTCCGATAATTTTATATCATACCACAGAAGACAAAGAAAAAACATAAAAGCGGGCAGTTTCGGCGGATTTATAAAAAATTTAAGTTCGCGAAATTCAGAGCCGATACTATTAATGGGTCGTATATCCGGTGACAGGCGCCAATGCCGGATTAAACGCCCGAAAAATGGGGCAAGGATGCTCCAAATCAGACGGATATTCCGTAAAACCATCATGGAGGAATAGTATATGGTTATCAATCACAATCTCAGCGCTATGTTCGCTGACCGTTCATTAAAAGTCACACAAAGCAATTTGGACAAAGAATCTGAAAGGCTCTCTTCCGGCTTACGCATAAACCGTGCGGGCGACGATGCTTCCGGTCTTGCTGTTTCCGAAAAAATGCGTAGTCAAATCCGCGGCTTACACCGTGCGTCCGCAAATGCGGCCGATGATATTTCTTTTATTCAAACTGCAGAGGGTTATTTGCAGGAAAGTGAAGATATTATTCAGCGCATTCGGGAACTTGCTGTCCAATCCGCCAACGGTATTTATACCGAAGAAGACAGGATGCAAATTCAGGTCGAAGTCTCACAACTGATAGATGAAGTTGACCGCATTGCGTCTCACGCTCAATTTAACGGTATGAATATGCTTACCGGTAGATTTGCCCGCGGCTCAGGAGATAATGTTGTTACCGGTTCAATGTGGTTCCATATTGGCGCTAATATTGACCAGAGAGAACAGGTTTATGTCGGCACAATGACTGCAAAAGGGCTTGGTATCAGAGATGTAGGCGATGAGAGTATTTTGAGTCTTGCATCAATGGACAACGCCAATCGCGCTATCGGTACTCTTGACAACGCGCTTAAGGTTGTCAATAAACAGAGGGCAGACCTTGGTGCGTATCAGAACAGACTGGAACACGCAGTGCGCGGCCTTGATGTCGGTGCAGAAAATTTGCAGGCGGCGGAATCCAGAGTCCGTGACACCGATATGGCAAGCACGATGCTCAAGTACACAACTGACCAGATCTTAAGTCAGAGTGGTATAGCCATGTTAGCTCAGGCGAATCAGAGATCAAGCTCGGTCTTGCAACTTCTTCAATAAAGCAGTATACTGGAATTTAACTGAAGGGAGGGGTGCCTTGTTCGGTTTTCGGACAAGGCACCCTCTGTTATTTGACAGAGCCCCTCAATGATACGGAGTGGACAACTCCACCGGCACCCGGAAGGCCGAAGTGCTTAATTTTTTAAAAACAAGAAATTAGACAGTTCGGTGTTCCGGCAAAGGGATTCTGAGTGCGGCGGCGCGAACGCCGACACAAAGAGCCTTTAGTGCGGGACATTCTCCGGACTGGATGCCGGAGAAATCAATATCATGGAGGGTTATTTATGGTTATTAATCACAACTTGAGTGCCATGTTTGCTAATCGTCAGCTCGATGTAAATCAAACGAACACAACGAAGGGCATGGAAAAACTCAGTTCAGGGATGAAAATCAACCGCGCGGGCGATGATGCTTCCGGTCTTGCTGTTTCCGAAAAGATGAGAAGCCAAATCAGAGGCTTGAATCAGGCTGAGCGAAATATTCAAAATGGCGTATCATTTATCCAGACAACCGAAGGTTATCTTCAGGAAACTCAGGATATTTTAGGACGCATGAGAGAGCTTGCCGTGCAATCTGCTAACGGTATTTATACCGCTGAAGATCGCACAATGATCCAGGTCGAAGTAAGTCAGCTTGTTGATGAAGTGAACCGCATCGCGAGTCACGCTCAATTCAACGGCATGAATATGTTGACCGGCGCATTCGCGAGACAGGGTACCAGTGTTATGCAGTTGCAAGTCGGTGCCAATATGGATCAGAACAAACAGGTCTTTATTGGAACAATGACGGCGGGTGCACTTGGTTTGACCGGCGACGGGGAGCAGGGCTTTAATCTGCTTAGCGCAGACGCGGCAAACCAGGGAATCGGAACACTGGATCAGGCTTTACAGCTTGTTTCCAAGCAACGCGCGGATCTTGGCGGTTTCCAGAACCGTTTTGAAATGGCGGCAGAGGGCGTGGCGATTGCCTCGGAGAATCTGCAAGCAGCGGAATCGAGAATCCGCGATGAAGATATGGCGTCCGGTATGGTAAACTACACAAAGGATCAAATCCTGAACCAAGCCGGTATTGCCATGCTGGCTCAGGCCAATGTTCGAAACCAGTCGGTTCTTCAGCTTTTGGGCTAAAAACAGCGCCTGACAATGTAATGTTCGAGAGGCTTCTGGATGTTGCCTTTCAACCCGAATGAGGAAGTTCGCGCACTTCCTCATTCTTTTTAACAAAACAGTATGTCTTATAAAAGATATGCCGCTTCTAAAGAAAATCCCGGACAACACGGAGCTTGCCATGAGTATACCTGCATTGAAAGGGGAGGGGAACACAAGTATTCTGCTTGAATCACAGAATAAAAAAACACAAGAACGTTCGCTGCAAGAGCGCGGAGCGTTGCTTACTCACTTTATTACTACCTTGCCCGGCGGCGATAAGAAAGCCGGGAAACCGGACGAGGCAACGATTGCTCGTATAAAAAAGATGAATCTTGCCTTTAACAAAAAACTTCAGTTCGTGGTGAATCAGGATTCAAATCAGATTATCGTAAAAGTGATTGACCCGAATACCGATAAGGTCATTAAAGTCCTTCCGCCGGAAGAGTTACAGCGTCTGAGCGATGGAATATCGGAGATGACCGGGACTTTGTTTGACGAAAAAGTATAATATACGCCTAAGAGAGACTTTAGGGTGAAAATCCCTGTTTGGGCGTGTATTTTTAGAAACTCATACGTATAAAATATGCGGAAAAACTCTTCTCCGTTTAATGAACAGCATAGGGGGCACGGAATGGAGATATAAGGAATAGGGAGTGAAGTGATAATCCGTTCCCGATTCCCTATTCTCCTTTCCCTAAAGAATGGCAGACATATCAATCCCGGGTGTATCAAGCCGCTTTGACACAGGCAAAATGATCGATGGTCTTATGAGAGTCGAGCGCATCCCGCGTGATCGTCTTGAAAAGAGCCTGGCCGATCTTGAGACGCAAAAATCAACATGGCAGACGCTTGGTCGCAGAATCACGGACTTACGGGATGGTGCGAATCAGCTTTATTCTTATCAAAATCCTTTTAACGAAAAAACGGCGGTTTCATCTGATGGTTCCGTGCTGGAAGCAAGCGTCAGCCGCGATGTTCGAACACAAAAACATAGCTTTACCGTAAAACAGATGTCTCTGACGGATAAATTTATCTCAAAAGCGCTGGATAATAATTATAAGGTTCCCGCTGGAACTTATACATTTGCCGCCGGAGAAAATGAGGTTTCCTTTAAATTTAACGGCGGCAGCTTGAGGGAATTCAGCGAGACCTTAAACCGTAGGGGACAGGGCAAGATTGCCTCGAATTTAATTGCCGTAAAATCAGGGACAAACTCTTTTGTGGTTGAATCCTTGGTAAGCGGCGTTGAGAACAAGCTGCGATTTGAAGGTGATGCCTTGCAATTTGCCGTTGAAACCGGTCTTGTCAACCAGGTTCAGCGTGAATCTGAAATTATCACAATCAAAGCGATTCCCGTAAAAAACTCCGCTGATCCGCCGGATCTGATTCAAACGGCGGTACAAGGCGACTCATTAAAAGTCAGTCCGATGGCTAATGTAAGTATTGCTTTAAACAATGGCATTATTCCGAATTCTTCCATGCTGTTACAGTTTGAGACATCCCTGAACGAAAATTCGACTTCTTTTGCCACGAAACAGGCGAATACGATGGCAGGGATGGCGACAAGCGCCCAGCAAACGGAAGCTGAAACAGCGGCAATCAATGAAAATGAGGATCAGTACGCGCCGGACACAGAAGAATCCGTGGCCGGAGATCAAGACTCCGCAGAACTTGCAACGGGTCCCGGAGAGACAGGGCTGCATTCCCAGCCGGACACCCTTAATGTCGTAACACTTAAATTTGCCGATGGGACAGAAACGGCACTTCCCGCGATTCAAGAGGGCGTCAATTTTACGCCGAACAGCTATAATCTTTTTGAGCTTTCCGGCGGGAAAACAGTGAGTGCTCTTGAAATAAAAAACGGAAACAGGAATTACGATGTGTCAATTCGAAACATCCAGGTAATGGATACCTTACCCAAGGCAGGAACAGAACCGATTGCTCCCCTTACAAGCGCCCAAAACGCAATTCTTGTTATGGACGGCATTGAAATTGAGCGTCCGAATAATAACATTGATGATATTATTCCGGGGCTTAATATAAAGCTCCGCACGGCTTCGGAGAAAGTCGTTGATCTTGCGGTGGAGAGCAATAATGAGGCGGTAAAAGACGCGATCATTACTCTTGTCGGCAGTTATAATCGTTTGATGACCGAGCTTAATGTCCTTACCCGCGGCGATGAAAAGATAATTAATGAAATCAGCTATTTGAATACTGAAGAACGGGAGGCGCTCCGCAGTAAGCTTGGTACATTTGCCGGAGATACATCTTTAAATAAACTTCGCAACGATTTAATTAATATTGCAACCGCTTCTTACCAAACAAGCGATGGTGAAAGTGTCATGCTTGCCGATTTCGGAATTGCCACGGATGTCAGACGCGCGGGCGCTGCCGCGTATGATCCATCCCGTATGCGCGGCTATCTTGAAATAGATGAAAATGTCCTGGACGAAACCATAGCAGGAAAAGCGGATGCGCTTAAACAACTGATGGGGCGTGACAGTGACAGCGATTTGATTGTTGATTCCGGTTTGGCTTATGCGCTGGATCGCGTGGCCCGCCCATTTGTTGAAATAGGCGGCATTATCGCCTCAAAAACAGGCGGCATAGATTCGCGGATAAGCGCCGACAACCGGCGTATGGAAACGCTTGACCGGAGTCTTGAGCGAAAAGAAGCGGAGCTTCGTGCTCAATACGGGAAAATGGAAGATGCCTATAGCCGAATGGAACAGATGTCCCGCTCTCTGGACAATTTCGGATCGCAAAATAACAATAAACGATGATCCATAGGGTCTTGGACAGAGTATGTTTTTGATAAATACAAGAGAAAAAAAATGGGGGTACAGTAATGACAATTCGAAATTTTTTAGTTAGGGCTAGGCGAAAAATAGCCCGAAAATTAATCGGTAGAGAATTATTCTCAAAACTTGAAAATGACAATCAAAATAATTTATTGCTAAATCTTGAAAAGAAAATTGATACCATTATGAATCTTGATAAAAAAATGAATAATATTATCAACGCCTTATTGTTTTCAAATACTATTATAGATAGTGTATGGCTGAAATATAAATCTTTTTCACCCGGCGGATGGGCAATGGATAATGCCGCGCTTTTTACGCTGTACCGGATTCTTAATGATATGTCACCCCAAAATATACTTGAATTCGGACTCGGACAAAGCTCAAAAATGATTCACCAATATGCAGCCTTTGATGGGGGGGGGGGGGGGGGGGTAATGCCTTAACCATTTAGCATGACACCCAATGGATAGAATATTTTAAAAATCACATTTCCGAAACTTTTACTCTGTCTATAAAACGGTTAGATATAATAAAAATACCGTATAACGGTTATGAAACTTTAACATACGATAATATAGAGCCATTGCTTTCCACTCAATACGATTTTATTGTCGTAGACGGGCCGTTCGGATATCCGCGTTACGCGCGGCCTCAAATTATTGATATTGTAAAAGCAGGTATGCCTAAAAGATTTTGCATATTATTCGACGACAGCGAGCGAATCGGAGAACAAGATACAATCAAAGTTGTCTGCAAAATCCTCGCTAATAATAATACGGGCTATCTTATTCGCGATTATGTAGGGGAAAAAAATCAACATACGATTATTTGTTCTCCTGATTTAAAGTTCCTGACAAGCTTACGGTAAGTCCGCTTGGCGTATTGCCTTGAGCTGCACAAAAACGGTGCGGAACAGCGCGATTTGTTCCGCATGGAATACGGTCAAAGCAGGATAACCGGATCTTTTTGACGTGAGCGGACAAGACCGATAATCGCTGCCGCCGGATCACTTTCTTGTATCTCACGGCAGAGAGCTTCGGCGTATTGTTCGGGGACGGCGATTAAAAGCCCCCCCGATGTCTGAGGATCAAGCATAACTTCCTGTAAATTGGCTTGTATCCCATTTAAATCGATTTTACCATCCATAAACGCACGGTTTCGCGCTCCGCCTGAGGTCGTATAAGCCGCCGCGCATTGTTCGGCACCGTCCAAAACCGGAAGCGCGGAGCTTTCGATAACAAGGGTATGATCTTCTCCGGCCATCTCGCTTGCGTGAACAAGGAGTCCGAAGCCGGTAACATCCGTACAGGCGCTTACCGGATAGTGCGCAGCCTTTTCCGCCGCATAACGGTTAAGACGCTCCATTGAATCCGTTGCATTTTTCATAATCTCAGGCGATACGGCCCCTTCCCGTCCGGCGCACATGATAAGCCCGACGCCCAGCGCCTTGGTAAGAATAAGAATGTCTCCTTCTTTACAGCTATCGTTACGGAGAATTTTTTGAGGATCAAGTATGCCGTTTACGGCAAGACCGTATTTTGGCTCGTGATCATAAATTGAATGCCCGCCGGCAATGACTGTGTCCGCTTCAAGGGCTTTTTCCGCTCCGCCGGCAAGTATTTCACCCAAAATACCGGTATCCATCTTGTGCGGAAAACAGACAAGATTCAGCGCAAAGATTGGTTTTGCTCCCATCGCGTATATATCGCTTAACGCATTGGCTGAGGCGATTTTACCGAAAAGACGAGGGTTTTCCACCATAGGAGAGAAAAAATCAACGGTTGAGACAAGGGCAGTATGCTCATTCAATTTATAAACCGCCGCATCATCACGCCCGCCAAAACCAACGAGTAATGCCGGATCCTGTTTGACAGGCAGCTTCGAAAGCATTGCCGCAAGTTCTCCGGCTCCGATCTTTGCGCCGCACCCGCCTGAGGTGCAGCTTGATAAAAAACTCATAGTAAAAACTCCTTTTCGGAATTATAGTATTAACTATACGATGACAGACACAATAGACGCAATACTCATGGCATCGGGCTCCTCCGTGAGATTTTCCGGTGGGAATAAACTCCTTGCTTTATTTCGGGGGAAACCCCTGGTTCGGCATACTCTTGATTTATTGAGTACTATCGATTGTTTTCGCCGTATTTTTTTTATTGCTGCGGACCCGGCCTTGATAAGCCTTGCCCAAAATTTGAGGACTCAAATCGATCCCCGTCTTGAAATTATCCGTAACGAGATGGCCTTTCTCGATCAGAGGGAAAGCATACGGCTTGGCACGGAACATTCCGATGCGGATTACCTGATGTTCTTTCCATGCGATATGCCTCTCCTTGACGAGTCGACCGTCCGCAGCCTTGTCAACGCACGGCAGACAGGGAAAATATGCCGCCCTGAACACGATAAAGAGGCGGGCAGTCCGGTGCTTTTTTCATCTGTCTTTCGGGAAGAATTGCTGACTCTTGGTCACACAGAGCGCGGGAGTACGATTATCCGCCGCCATCCTGATAAGCTTATTCGTGTGGAAATTGCATCCCGACTTCCCCTGACCGATATTGACACGGTCGAAGCTTTACGCAGTATGCTGTAAACGGAAAAAGGAGTACTTGTGGACTTAAAAAAATGCGGCATCGTTGCGATCTTGCTGTTCCTTATACGCGAGCGGCTTTCTACGGGCATTCTTACAGGCTTGCCTGCACTCTCTGCTGCTAAAAAAAATGACGGGGGAGATATCCGAAACAGCACCTTTTCAAATTACGCCGGAAAGGAGCAGACTGATTTCCTCCCTGCCATAACGAATTCTCTAACGCCCGGAACCGGAGCTTTTAAGAGTATACCGCAAGCAGACGGATCCTTTGTTGACATGCGCGGGAACTGGGGCGGTTATACATTGGATCTATCGCTTCTATGGGGGCATTTTATAAAAGAGCCGCATACATCTGCGTATACAAAGGGCAAGGCAGGTGACGGTCGGCTTGACTATACCGCATATATACCATTCAGGATATTTCCGGCACCCGAGGCTTTACGGGCAAAAGACAATATAAAAATTGCACTCCTCGTTGACCGGCATTCGGTATCATGCTCTGAACTATCAGTCATGACCGTTAAAACCATGCCGGGGCGGGAGAACCATAGAGTATTCGGCGAAACAAGCTACGGTGCAACATCCCCCCTTAATGACACAAGAAGTTATATCATGTATGACGGCGGTATCACCAAACCTGTTAATCCTATTTTTTGGAACAGGATTTATACACCCTTCTATGCGGTTAAATGTGCTGATGGAAATAGATACGAGGGTATACGCATAGCGCCGGATGAGCCTATCATAAGCGATAATGCCTACTGGACGGCTTTTGCCGCCGGACAAGACAAACGCCTTGAAGCGGCAATAAAGTGGATCGATCCCTCAAAAACATTCCCTTAAAAATAAGGGGAGGGGTCATGATGGTGTAGAGTCGTAGTGTCCCTAATATTTCGCAAAATAGATTTGCAACCATATCTTATCCATTTCCTTGATGGTGAATTTGACGGGGACTATTCTGCCGTTAAAGGTCATCGGAGAGTATAAGCGCCTTATGACCTTCAAATGCTCATTGTTTTTCTCCGTATCCTTATCAAAATTAAAAGGCTCTATTGCATGGGAAAAGAGTTTTTCAAAGTTGGCGGCTGCCAGAAAATGGACTTCCCGGTTGAATGATTTATCTACCGCCTTCACACATTTATTTGTATTACCATGTAATGGTAAGTGAATTAATATTAGCAATAGAACTTACCTGCGTTATTGCGTCTATTGTGAATGTATTATGTGCTATACCCATAGATTTCAAATAAATGTATCCTATGTATAGCGAAAAGATATGATTGTCATATTCGAAAAAACAGAGATTGAGAAGCTTGTGAATGAGTTCATTGGCAGTATCCAAAGGTGTGTAATTCTTACTCAAATAATCTTCAATAATTAAATTTATTCGTCGTTGAATAGCCGGATAATTGATCCCTACTTTTAAGATACGTGAACGGCGATCGCCCATCGGTATTCTTGATATATGCGCTTCATAAAATTGACGCACACTATCAATATCATTATCCGAAAACATTTTTTTCCATCTCCAAAATGTTGTCTGATATCTTATCGGCATAGCCGAGCTCATCAAGCACTTCACGAATATCATTATGTTGGAGCAAATTCGTAATTTCAGCTTTATTCGTATCTTTTCGGCAAATAATTATATTGCCAAAATCCAGAGAATTTATCAGCTCTTTAATATGACTGGTAACGATCATTTGATAAGGTTGTTCACTAATTTCTGCAAGAAAACTAGTTAATAACGATTTGTGCATATGAACAAGTGCTTCGTCTTTTAGGATAACCGTGTCTTGAAAATAAAACAATGCTAAAAATAGATAAAAATACTCACGTATCCCTCTACCCTCGGCATTCAGTGACACCTTGTATTTACTGTTGCTCGGTTGGAAGAATATATTGAGTTGTGCTGAGACCGGATCAAAATCAATATCAATATCTTTAATATCAGAAGCCTGCTGTAGAGCCTTCTGAATCTTCGTGTATTCACCATTTTCACGTTGTTTTGCCGTATAGAACAAACCTCGAAGATGTTGATAAATCAACATTTGATTCATAGGCAAACTTTGGATAAGCACTTGTTCCGGCAAAATTTGTTCATTAGCAAGGCTGTCAGAATCAGGCATTACAATGACATTATTCATATTGATTTTTGGCATCATGGCATTCAAAATACGGTTTGCTTTATTACTATCGCTAGGCGATACGTGATTTTTAAAATCTATGTCTGGACGAGTATTAACCGTATATGAGGATTTACCTCGTTTTACGATCGTTTTTGTTATTTTTAACCTGAAATCCGCCAAAATCCGTTCATAGTCATTTAATACATCCGGCTCAATGCCAGTATTTAAAAATTCATTGATTTCAGTCTTACTAAGCTCAAAATAACCCTCAACACTTGGGCTGACATTTACATTGCGCTTTTCATAAGGAATTACATCAGCGAGCGGAATAGACACATACGGACTCAAAAGAAAATTGATTGCCTCTAATACCGTAGACTTGCCTGTGCTATTTTTACCAACAAGCACATTCATGCCACGCTGGAAAGAAATTTCAGCACTTTCAATTAGCTTATAATTTTTTATCTTCAATAATGTCAAATACATACTATCACCCTCTTCAATTCGTAGCCGTAGGAAAAAAACCTCGAGATCTCATAAAATTTCTACAAAAATTCATCAAAGATGGCTAAATTCCCCTATTTTCTTTGGCTTTCACGGGAATTTACTTAACATATGTTAATCGGCTACAAATTAAAGTATCACCCTACTCTCGTTATCGGTAAATAATTTAATAACTTTATGGATTGATCCAAAAAAATTTGCATCATGTCATTATATATGAAACTCCATTCACCCAATATTAAGAGACAATATAGACAAAATTTTTAGTCACCTCCATTTCTAAGTCTATCAGGGACTCTTGGAAGTCTGCGAAGCCCACCATGAAATTTTGACCTACAAAAAAGGAAACATTAACGAAAATTTTCAAAAATTCGACCTTAAACCCATCTCTTTGGATAAAATCGATCTGAAAAAATCCAACTTACCCATGTATTGTAAAAAACGTAAAACATTTATTTCTCTATTTTACCCGTAAAAATATAATCCGCTATAATCATTTTCCTTTCCTGACATTTCTAAATATAATGAAATCATTCCCCTATGATGGGTGCCATGATTAAATATATGAAGTAATATTATATCCATTCTTTTTTCAAATGTTATTCCTGTATGATTTTTAAATGTTGTCGTTTTTAGCAAACTATTATCATTAATTTCATTTATAAAATGAATGATAATATCGTCTAATTCCGGCCTTTTTATTAAATATTCATTCATATTCGAAAATAATACATCTTTAGAACTATACGTTTTATTAAAATAATCATCGTTTAAACTTTGAAAATTATCTATTAGTTTTAAGCTTTTTAACTTTGAATAATCACTCATAAATAAATGAGAACACAATCCATGTATTGATTTATAAAATCCGGGAAATTCTTTATCCCATTCTTCTGTAGAAAGTGTTTTTATAATATCATTCATTTTTCTATTGCTTTCTTTGTTGTATTTTGCCAACAATTCAAAATATTCCTTCCCCATTTATTCCTCCTGTGTTTAACATTAAGACGATTGTATAACCGTATATTTGTGTTTTAATTCTGTCAATAATACAGTAAGAATTTCACCACAAGGGACACAGAATTAGGGTAATTGGGTTTAGGGGTTTAGGGTATAGATTTTACCAGAAATCCTGCCCCATCCCCTTCTCTCCCCCTTTCCGTCCATCGGGTCGTTAATGCTCTTATTGCGGCTCACAAGGCCAAAGGCCCCTAAAGTATCTTTTTTACAATGAGGCATTACGGGCCATTGAAAAGCAGGGGGAAAAAACATACTATAATTAAAAGACCGTTGTTGTTAATGGAGGGGATATGGGTAAGACCGTGTTCTTGTTACTTCTGATTATTGCTGTGGCGGCCGGTGGTCTTCTCTGGTTTGACTATCTTGGTATTGTCGATATTAAGACAAGCGCGGCTCCGGTGTATCGTTTTTTTGGATTGCAGGGCAGAACTCAAAATGAAGGAACTGAGGATGAACTTTTGAACCTTGACGCGGAACGGCTTGCCGTGCGGCTTGAGGCACTTGATTTGCGATCGCTTGAAATGGACAAGGAACGTCAGGATATCGAAAAAAACCGGCTTGAGCTGGATCGGATAGCGGCTGAGCTTGAAACAAGGCAGAAGGGGCTTGATGAGCGGGAGCAGTCAATCACAACAAACCTGCGTATTGCAGAGGTAAAAGATAAAAATGCGGATCAATTTGCCCGTTATCTTAACGGTATGCCGCCGCAAAGCGCTGTCGCGATTATTACGGCAATGGATGATCAGGCGGCGATTGATGTTCTTCGCAAAACCGAAGAAATAGCGAAAGCCGAGGGCACGTCTTCTATTGTCCCGTTCTGGCTTTCGCTTATGCCGGCAGAACGCGCCGCGGACTTGCAGCGTAAAATGGCAGAGCGTCCTTAGCTTTTTTTAATGACGTTAGTTCATTGGAAATGAGTGCTCTTTTCTATGTCAATAAGTTCTTTATTTGAAAAAGCAATTCTAAAAAGTCTTGAGGGGCTGCAGCCCGGCGCAATTTTACTTGCCGCGATTTCAGGGGGGGCTGATTCCACCGCTATGCTCCATGCTCTTGTAAAGACTCTGCGCTCTTGTTCCAACAATCCTGAACAGATGCTGAAAACGGAGATCATGAATCGCTTTTATCTGCCTTGGGAAATAAAGGCCGGAACTGTTTTAAA
>JAITXS010000040.1 GCA_031284645.1 Spirochaetaceae bacterium
CCGTGGCGTTTAAGGATAACCCGCCGCTGGCTAAAAAGGCCGGACTACCGGAAGGGTTTTCCCCTGTCTGCGGAGTATTGGTCGGCTATGCGGGGGAGGATAAGTTCTCCCAAGCCCCGACTTTTTCGGTAGGCCTGGATTATATTCAATGAGCGCCCTGTCATCGCTCTCACCCATTTTAAAGTTAGCGTAGAGTGCTTCCTTGAGGGCGGTGATTTTATGAAGGCCGCTCATATAATGGCGGTTTCTTTAGTGCCGCAGACTTGTTGGCCTTGGCAATCGCCCTTGTTTTTTACAGCATCAGCGCAGGGGAAAACTGGCTGTATCCTGATATTAATGGTTCGCATGGAATTAAGCGCTCGACCATGAACTGCGCAGCCAAAACGAAAAACCCGGTCTTGATACGAAGCCCCTATTATTTGTGTCGTTTGTGGTTTTATTCTTTGTCTAATTTGGAATTGGCGGGCAGGCATAGTTGCTCTATTGACAAAAAAAACCTGCGTATTAAAATGATAAAATCATGAAGGGAATTATTCTCGCAGGGGGTGCCGGAACAAGGCTTTATCCTTTGACCAAGGCAATTTCAAAACAAATTTTACCTCTCTATAACAAGCCAATCATTTATTATCCTCTGTCAGTGCTTATGCTTGCAGGCATCAGAGAAGTCCTGATTATTTCCACGCCGCGTGATATCCCCTTGTATAAAGAACTTTTCGGATCAGGGGAGCTCTTCGGTATGAGTTTTAGCTACGCTGTTCAGGAATCGCCGCGCGGCCTCGCCGATGCTTTTATTGTCGGTGAGTCTTTTATCGGGAACTCCGGCTGCGCCCTTGTACTAGGGGATAATATCTTTTACGGTCATGGATTTACGGAATTGCTTAGCGCTTCAGTTAAACAGGTTGAAAACAGCAGCGGCGCCGTGATTTTTGGCTACTATGTAAAAGACCCGACAGCCTATGGTGTGGTCGAAATGAACGCCAAGGGAAAAGCTGTCTCAATTGAGGAAAAGCCGAAAAAACCCAAGTCTCATTATGCGGTACCCGGTTTATACTTCTACGACAATCAGGTTATAGAGATAGCGAAAAATATCCGCCCTTCAGCCCGCGGGGAAATCGAAATTACCGCCGTAAACACCAGTTACCTTGAAAAAAACGAATTGGATGTCCGTATTTTAGGAAGAGGCATTGCCTGGCTTGATACAGGCACTTATGACGGCTTGCTGGAAGCGTCTAATTTTGTCGCAACTATTGAAAAACGGCAGGGTGTCTATGTTTCGTGTATAGAAGAAATAGCGTTTCGGCAGGGCTGGATCAGCGAGGCTTCACTTTTAAAAATAGCCGGTGATTATAAAACAGAATACGGTGATTATTTGCGTTTTGTAGCGGGAGGAGAGTAAATGCCGATTACCCTTACGAAATGTCCGATAGCCGGATTATGTGAAATTCAACCAAAGGTTTTTGGAGATGAACGGGGATATTTTTTTGAATCATATTCAGAGAAAGATTTTCATGACGCGGGTTTAACCATGTCTTTTGTGCAGGACAATCAGTCTTTGTCAAAAAAAGGTGTGCTGAGAGGCTTGCATTTTCAGAAAAATCATCCGCAGGGGAAATTAGTTCGTGTTATTCAAGGAGAAGTATTTGATGTCGCGCTTGATATCCGCACCGACTCTCCGACCTATGGGAAATGGCATGCGGTTCTCCTTGATGGCAAAAAACAAAACCAATTTTATATACCGGAAGGCTTTGCACATGGTTTTCTTGTGCTAAGCGAAACCGCCCTCTTTGCCTATAAATGTACCGATTTTTATTATCCCGAAGATGAAGGCGGTATTCTTTGGAATGACCGGACGATTGCTGTTAGCTGGCCTCGTATCGATATTCCCTATATTTTATCAAAAAAAGATGAAGAATGGCCCTTGTTTGTACCAAAGGCAGGCACATAACGTGATTTGGGTCTTGGGATACAGGGGAATGCTTGGGGCTGAACTCTGTTCTCTCCTGGAAAAAGAGGGAATACCTTTTATAACAAGCGGTCGGGAACTTGATATAAGAGATAAAACGGCGCTTCTGCGGTTTGCGGAGCAGCATAGCCATATAAAATGGCTTGTAAATTGTGCCGCATACACCGCAGTTGAAAAAGCTGAAGAAGAACAAGAACTATGCCGCAGTATTAATACGGACGGAGTCGCTCATATCGCCGAAACAGCCGCTTCTCTGGGGGCTGTGTTGATTCATCTGTCTACCGATTATGTATTCAACGGGAAAGCCAAAAACCCTTACAAAGAAGACGATCCAAGTGATCCTATCGGTGTTTACGGTATAACAAAACGACATGGAGAAGAGTGCGCGTTTCAAAAAAATCCGTCAACATACATTGTGAGAACCGCATGGCTTTACGGCAAAAACGGGAAAAACTTTGTACAGACCATGTTAAAACGCATGTCGGAACAGAATGAACTGAATGTGGTCAATGATCAAAGAGGAAGCCCGACATGGGCCGCTGATTTATCGCGTACTATTCTTTCGTTTATCAGGCCGGGGGATAAAAAATATATCCCGTACGGAATATATCACTACACGAATGAAGGAAGCTGTACATGGTTTGAGTTTGCCGTAGCTATTTACCACATCGCAAAAGAGTGCGCTTTGCTTAAAAAAGACTGCCTGATCAACCCGTGTTCCAGCGAGGAGTTCCCGTCGAAAGTTAAAAGGCCGGCCTATTCCGTGATGGATAAAGAAAAGATAAAAATGGCGTTGTCGCTTCAGATTCCGGATTGGCGCTCAAGTTTGAAGGAGTATTTATATCAATGCGTGCGTTAAAAAATATTCTTGTGTCAGGCGGCGCCGGATTTATCGGATGTAATTTTATTCGGTTTCTTTTTTCAAAGAAGGATTTTTCGGGGCGTATCATCAATCTGGATGCGCTGAGCTATGCGGGTAACATGGCAAATCTAAGCGATATTGAAACACAATTCGGCGGCGACCGTTATTTTTTTGAGCACGGAAATATTTGCGACAGACCTTTTGTTGAACGTGTATTTAAAGAATACGATATTGATACAGTCGTGCATTTTGCCGCCGAAAGTCATGTTGACCGCTCTATTTTAGGCCCACAGGCCTTTATCGAAACGAATGTTGTCGGGACATGGACTTTGCTTGACAGCGCGCGTTGTGCATGGAAAAATACGGATAACTCCCTGCGGGAAGATGTGCTCTTTCATCATATCAGCACGGACGAGGTTTACGGATCGCTTACCGAGACCGGTTATTTTACGGAAAAAACTCCGTATGATCCCCGTTCACCTTACTCCGCAAGCAAGGCATCAAGCGATCATTTTGCGCTTGCCTATTATCACACCTACGGTTTACCCGTTACCCTGTCTAACTGTTCCAATAATTACGGGCCCTATCAGTTTCCCGAAAAACTTGTTCCTTTGATGATACTGAATATGATAGACGGGAAGCGGCTTCCTGTGTACGGCGATGGTAAAAATATCCGGGACTGGCTTTATGTGGAAGATCACAATGCCGCAGTGTGGCTTATTATGGAGAAGGGCAAAGCCGGTGACACATATAATATCGGCGGTGAAAACGAATGGGAAAATATCAAGCTGCTCTATACGCTTATTGATATTGTCGCGGATAAAATAAAAGCCGATCCGCAAAAAATTAAAAATACCATTACCTTTGTTCAAGATCGTTTAGGCCACGACAGGCGCTACGCGATAGATTGTTCAAAGATAAAAAACAATTTGGGCTGGAAGCGTACCGTAAATTTTAAAGAGGGTTTGGAGAGAACAGTGGAGTGGTATTGTGCGAATCACCCATGGATAGAAAACATAAGAACCGGAGAGTACCAACGGTGGATAGAAAAAAACTATTCACAAAGAAGTAAAAAATAAACGCCTGAATGTCACGGAAATAACGATGGGTTCTCTGTTTGGGGCTTTGTGTTGTGCACAATGAATATAGTATTATACAACGATGATATCCCTTCGTTATATAATATACAATAAAATTTAATTCGAGAAGCATAAAAGAATGTTTATACATATACTGCCATATACAATTACTTCTCAAAATATATATATTAAAGAAGTCAATATTGATACGAGGCAGTGGTATTTCTTCTATCCCGAAGATATCTTGCTGCCGCCTCATTTTTTTAATGATTTGAAGCGGCTTATTAAAAAAAATCCTGCGGGCGCTTTTTTTTATTTTGATGAAGAATGGTCTTTGCCGGATGGTTCTCTCTATGAGCAAATAAAACCTGATCTTAACATCACCCTATTGTATTCAAGCGCATATATAGGCAATACTGTTCTCTGCAGCGGGACTTTGCTGCGTTCCCTTGCCGTAACACAGGGAATCTTCCCCCTGACTTTTTTTTATCAGATGGCTATAAAGTCTCTACAGTATGGCTTCAGTATAGAACATACAAAATACCCGCGAATAAGACACCCAAACTGTCCCGTAAGAATAGAAAGAGATGAAATGGTACAGGTGTTTAATTCTTTAAATGCGGACACCGGATTGATCGCGCTTGGAGGACTAACGGATCATAGCATAATGATAAAACGGGAATGGAGATCTTATCCTGAACTCACTATATGTATCCCCACCCGCCAAAAAATAAATGATGATACAGGCGAATTATTTATTCAAGAATGTATAAAAAGCATATCAAAATCAACATGGCCGCGGGATAAAATAAAAATTATCATAGGTGATAATTCAGGAAAAGAATTTTATGATAAACAAGACGGGTGTTTTACGATTGAATACCTGCGCCTGGATGAATTATCAGGTGATAATTTTAATTATGCAAAAATCGTGAATATTTTATGGAAACAAGCTCAAACAGAATTTATCATTTTTTTAAATGATGATACGATCATGGTAACACCTGATTGGATTGAAAGTCTTGCGAGTTTCGCACTGGAGTCTGATGTCGGAGTGTGTGGGCCGGTTTTGTATTATCCAAACGGAACATTTCAACACGCCGGATTTGCCGGCATAAACGGGAACCCCCAGCATTTGTGGATCGAAAAAAAGTTTAATGATAAAATATATGAGGGCTGGGCATCTGTTCAACGAGAATGGTCGGCAATCACCGGCGCTGTCATGGCGACCCGCCGTTCTGTTTTAGAAGAACTCAACGGTTTTGATGAACTATTTCCTTATAATTTTAATGATATTGATCTCTGCTATAAGATGAGAATGAGGGGCTTGCGGGTTGTCTATAATCCGGCGGCGAAATTCATTCATCATGAAAGCGCAACAAGGGGGAAAATTGACAAAAGCCCTCAAAAGGCGGCCTTAACATTCTCGAGAAGGTGGAAATTTTTTCTCTTTGACGACCCAATGCTGCCTAAAGAAGCTCTTAAGTATGTTGTAGAGGAACACAGCCATCCCTCTTTCTCCTGCCGCTGTCTAAAAAGATTGAAAGATTTTATCAAACTCTTGCCGCTGAGCCACATTCTGATACGGGAGCTCAAGTACGCACATAAATCTCGCGGTCAAAAAGAAAAATGATTTAGGGATTTGTTTTTCCGTGAGAAATATGCTTGGTGACTGGTGTTCCGGGACCTGAGTGGATACCAAGTATTTTTTGAAATTGCTCGCTTGCTTCTGTAACAGGGCATTGATCCACAACTATCTTGCCGTCACCGAGAACAATTCCTTTGTTACACAATTTTTCTACCATTGTGTATGCATGACTGACAAAAAGAACGGTTCGCCCCTCATCAGCGCTTAACGAATTCATTTTGCCTAAAGCTTTTTGTTGGAATTTCATATCACCAACGGCAAGCACTTCATCGGCTATCATAATATCACACTGAAGATGGGCCGCTATAGCAAACCCCAAGCGTACATACATACCGGAAGAATAGCGTTTAACCGGCGTGTCAATGTGAGTGCCGATTTCGCTAAACGCGATAATTTCTTCCAGTCTTTGGGTAATTTCACGCCGCTTCATCCCTAAAATCGCGCCGTTCATATAGATATTCTCCCGCCCGGTCAGTTCAGGATGGAAACCTGTACCCACTTCCAAAAGACTGGTAATTCTCCCTTTTACATGGAAACATCCCGTTGTCGGGGCGGTAATGCGGCTGAGAATTTTTAGTAAGGTAGATTTTCCGGCACCGTTCCTTCC
>JAITXS010000129.1 GCA_031284645.1 Spirochaetaceae bacterium
CATACCCGTTCCCATTCCGAACACGGAAGTCAAGCCCTCTAACGCCGATGATACTGCCTCTCGAAGGGGCGGGAAAGTAGGTAGTCGCCGGGCTTTTTTATTTTTACTCAAGAACTTAAACCCCTCGTAGGGTAGCGCAAAAAAAAGAAGAAAACCGCTAATGTTCAGAAAAGCAGTCCCCGCACTATAAATCTATAAAATCCGAACAGTTTTCCGGGGAAATTATGCCGTAGAGAGCGAGAGAAGTCGCTAAAACGGATTTTTCGCCGGATTGAATAATTCTTTAATATCACAAAAATCTCAAAGAAGCATACACTTTTATGCCTTTTACCGTAAATTCACGGTAGAAACACCGCTTGAGATTTTTTCCTGTATAGATTATGATGATCAATTAAAGACTTACAGGGGGAATATATGAAATTGACTAAAAGCTTGATTGCGCGTAGTTCAGTCGGGTTGATTGTTCTTGCACTCATTTCGTTGATGGGGGCGTGCAGTAAAAAAGCTGATACGGCTCAGGTAGAAAGCAGCGTACAAGGTGTAAGCGGGAAACTCATCGTGTATACTTCAATGAAAGAATCGCTTATCAGTAATCTTAAAACGGAGTTTGTAAAGCAGAATCCCGGCGTTGATATGGACTACCAGTCAGCGGGTGCCGGTTCGCTTATGGCAAAGATCGCCGCAGAGCGTGAGAGCGGACGTATCATGGCAGATATCATCTGGACCAGTGAAGTTCCGGATTTTTTCAAAATGAAAGGCGATGGACTTTTGATACAATACAAGCCGAAAGGTCTTGATCAGATACTGAATCCCTTGGAGGGTGCCGATGACTATTTTGTTCCCGCACGTCTTGGTACCTTGGGTATTGTGTATAATACCCGCCAGGTAACAAAGCCTCCGACAGCGTGGAATGATCTTTTGGGCAGCGAGTTTAAAGGCGCTTTTTCGATTGCCGACCCCGCCCTTTCAGGTACATCCTTTGTAAGTGTAGCTCTCTTAAAAGAAAAGTTTGGCGATGATTTTTTCAAAGCCCTGCGTGCGAATGGCGCTACTATCGGTAAAGGTTCGGGACAGGTGGTTGATGATACTGCATCCGGTGAACTTGCCGCTTGTTTGGGTGTTGATTACATTGCCTTTGATAAAATTGATAAAGGGGCGACCCTTGCTATTGCGTATCCCCCGGAGATACTGCTCATTCCAAGCCCTGTCGCTATTTTAAAAGATACAAAGTCCCTTGATGCAGCACAGCAGTTTGTCGATTTTATGTTGACCAAGGAAGCCCAGCAGATTATTGCTGATAACGGTACCCTGCCCACTCGTCGTGATGTTACTGTTCCCGCCAAATATAATTTGCCAAGTGTGGAGAGCGCAGTAGCAAACGGGATAAAAATTGATTATATCTCAATGATGGCCGAGCGCGAAGCTCGTATCTCCTCATTTAAAGCTATTATGCAAAAGTAAAAATAATTGCGGCTGCGGATTTGAAGTAATTCAAAAAATTCGCAGCCGGTTTTTTTACCCAAAAAAACGGGGGTTCTTATGGCAGAGATACGTTTTGAGGATATATTCAAATCTTATGGTTCCCATCATGTGCATAGCGGTTTGAATCTGACAATAAAAGACGGCGAATGTTTCACCCTCTTAGGCCCTTCCGGCTGCGGTAAAAGTGTGCTTATGCGGATGATTGCCGGGTTTGAAATGCCTGACAGGGGCAAAATATTTATTGGCGATAGACTGGTGTCCGATGGGGGGACAGGTGATACCGTGCAGCCTAATCTGAGGGATTTAGGCGTTGTCTTTCAGGATTATGCGGTGTGGCCGCATATGTCGGTCTTTGATAATATTGCGTATCCCCTGAAAATAGCGAAAGAGAATGCTACGGATATAAAAGATCGGGTTATGCAGATAGTGAAACTGGTAAATCTGACGGGCCTTGAAAAACGTATGCCTTCCCAGTTGTCCGGCGGACAACAGCAGCGTGTTGCACTGGGCAGGGCATTGGTTGCCAATCCTTCACTCATGCTCCTTGATGAACCGCTGAACAATCTTGACGCGAATCTGCGGGAAGAGATGCGTTTTGAAATAAAAGAACTACAAAAAAAACTTAAAATTACGATTTTTTATGTTACCCATGATCAGGAAATTGCCCTTGCACTTTCAGACAGAATTGCTATTATGGACCATAAGGGCAATGTAATGCAGGTGGGCTCTCCTGTTGATGTTTTTGAAAACCCCGCGAATGATTTTGTATTTAAATTTTTGGGTGTTTCAAATTTTCTGCCTGTAGAACAAAACGCCGGCTGTCTTATGGTGGGGCAACAGGAATTGCTTGTTGATAATAAACCGGATATCAAGGCGGAAAAACTCGTTGTTGCCTTCCGTCCTTCCGATGTGCATATAAGCCGCACCGGTACCGGCCTTAAGGGAAAAATAGTTCGCGCCAGCTTTTTAGGCGCTGATATGGATTACCTGGTTGATGTGGAGTCACGGATTATTCGTACCCAATTGAATACTTACAAGGCCCTGCAAGAGAATCTGATTTTGAAGGAAGGTGACGAGTGTTCCGTGAACCTAAGCGCCGTTACCTGGTTTGATGAGACAAAAATGCATACGGAGGGAGTTTCATGAGTACCATACAGAGAAACGTATTGACAAAACCGCCCATAGGAATAACGGAACTCATTCTGTTTTTTTCAATTGCGGTGCTGGTTATTTTTGTCGCATGGCCGGTGCTTTTGATTTTAGTCAACGCATTTTTTGGCGGCGGAACTTTTAATATAAAAGATGTAATTAGTGTTTTTTCCAATCCCGATACCTACCACGCGCTTTTGAATTCACTTATCATCGCAAGCGGAACTACTCTGTTCAGTACAATTATCGGTACCTTTTTTGCATGGCTGGTTACCCGTACTGATTTACCTTTTAAACAGATAATGAAAGTGCTTTTTCTTGTGCCTTTTATGTTCCCTTCGTTCATCGGCGCTCTGGCGTGGAAGATGCTTCTAAATCCGCGTTCAGGATATATCAACCGTTTTTTTATGGATGTACTTAATTTTAATGCGCCGCTTTTTAATATTTACTCTTATCAGGGTATGTGGCTTGTAGAGAGTATGTATTTATTCCCATTCGTATTT
Organism: Spirochaetaceae bacterium; assembly: GCA_031284645.1. Lineage (GTDB taxonomy): Bacteria > Spirochaetota > Spirochaetia > Treponematales > Breznakiellaceae > JAITXS01. Next base: position 3,135 of record JAITXS010000129.1, read on the forward strand.
ATTCAGGTATCAGGTGCGTTGGAACGGATGGACCCGACACTTGAGGAATCCGCGCGTATTTCCGGAGCGGGACTTTTGACGATAACACGGAAGATTACCCTGCCTCTGGTGCGGCCTTCGATTTTGGCCGGAGCCCTTTTGGTTATGCTCTATTCAATGGCGCATTTTGGTACTGTTGCGGTTCTTGGCGTACAACACGGAATCTATAACATTCCTACGATGATCTACGAAAAGATAAATTCAAGTGCAGGTAGTATGCAGTCCATCAGAACAGGGACGGTGCTGGCATCTGTGCTGATAATTTCGGCGGCCTGTATTCTATGGCTGCAGAATAAGGTACTTAAAAGCGGCAAATATCAGATAATTGGCGGCAAGAGTTTTCGTCCGATGGAATTAAAACTGCGGGGTCTGCGTTATCCGCTTTTAATTATCTGTATTGTCTACATTTTATTTACTATCGTACTGCCGACCGTAACGATTTTTCTTGTGGGCGGGTTAAAAACCTTTGGGTTACCGTTTAATTTTGAAAATTTAAGTTTGGATAATTACAAATATGTGCTGTTCGGCTGGCGTTTAACAAGGGATGCAATCCGGAATTCCGTGCTTTTAGGATTAGCGGCGGCAATTATTACCATGTTTGCCGGGGTTATTATTTCCTATGTTCTGGTAAAAATGAAGGTGCGCGGGAAAGGTCTTTTGGAGTTTCTGGGCGTGCTGCCTTTTTCGGTGCCCGGTTCTGTTATTGCCCTTGGTGTGATTCTTGCATGGAGCGGCAAGTTTGGAATAAACCTGTACAATACAGTATGGATTATTCTTGTGGCTTATATAGCACGCTACATGGCGTTTTCACTTAAGGCAAATTCTGCCGCGCTTGAACAGATTCATGATTCGCTTACCGAGGCGGCGCGGGCTTGCGGTGCCAGTATGGGACGGACTTTGCGCGATATTGTACTGCCCTTGGCGCGACCCGGAATGATTTCGGCCTTTTTTCTGATATTTCTTCCGGCTCTGCGGGAACTTACCGTGTCCGTTATGCTTTACTCACCTGCGACAAGAACCCTTGGTGTGGCAATTTACACCTTAAACGAAGACGGGGAGACTGTGTATTCGGCGGCCCTTGCGGGCATTGCGCTTATTATTATTGTGCTGGGACAGACATTCATCAAAAAAGTTCTGGGCAGTAACCATCTATCTCAAGGCTAAAGGCGGTATGGTATGGGCTATGTAAGATTGGTTGATGTTACAAAAGAGTTCGGTGAAGTAACTGCGGTAAATAAATTGAATCTTGAGCTTGAAGAGGGGGAGTGTTTTTCAATGCTTGGCCCTTCCGGCTGCGGAAAAACCACTACATTGCGAATGGTAGCCGGTTTTGAAGACCTTGATGATGGTGAGATATATGTCGGTGGAAAATTGATGAGTTCCAAGGCAAAGGGCTACTATCTGCCGCCGGAAAAAAGAAACTTCGGCATGGTGTTCCAGGCCTTTGCTATTTGGCCCCATATGTCGGTGTACGAAAATGTCGCTTTCCCGTTGCACTTAAAAAGGATTTCGGCTCAGGAGATAGAAAAACGGACAAAAGAGGCGCTTGTTCACACAAACCTTTGGTCTGATGCGAAAAAAAGTCCCGTTGATCTTTCCGGCGGAGGTAAACAGCGGGTTGCCCTTGCCCGGGCGTTGGCAATTAATCCGGGTGTACTGCTTTTGGATGAACCACTTTCAAGTCTGGATCCTCATCTGCGGGAAGAAATGCGTTTTGAAATAAAAGATTTGCAGAAGGCATACGGATTTACGGTTATCTATGTTACCCACGATCAGGCCGAGGCTATGGCGCTTTCCGACAGGATTTTGGTTATGAAACTTGGTGTTGTTCAGCAGATTGATACCCCGCTTAAGGTTTACAATGAACCGGCGAATAGGTTTGTGTTTAGTTTTATTGGCCTTTCCAATTTTATCAACGCACGCATCAGCGAAAGCGGCATCAGGATTGGAGAAAGCGAGGGCATGAACTTTAAATATATGCCTGATGCTTCTTTGCAGGGGAAAAGCGATCTGGTGTTGGCAAGCCGTCCGTCAGAGATTGATTTTGTTTCCCAAGGCGGGGTTCCCGGCCTTGTTAAGCGGAAAGCTTTTTTGGGTGAAATCGTTGATTATGCTATCGAGGTAAATGGTGTTGAAGTACGGGCACAAAAGGGACGCAGAGAGTTAGGGCCGAATCCGGGCGAATATTGCAGGCTTGATTTCCTGCATCCCCACTGGTATGCACAAGAGTAAGGATACGGGTACGGGATGTTTGGATCGGCAACGTGTTTGTCGGAAAGGATCAAAAGTGGGGGTAGCGCAGAAGACCGGAGGCTAAGCGTTAGCGAAGCCGAGGACTTCGGAGCGTGGGGGAGCCGTGAAGATAAAATTTTCATTATGGGCTTCTGTTTTTATTTTTAGCTGATACGCTCCCCCCTTTTGATCTTAATGTGCTTCCTGGGGATTAGCGTTCTGTTTTTGATCAGAATATAAAAAATTATTCGGTAATCCGTACCGGCTCGCTGTCGGAAAGAAAGTTTTGTCCTGCACTGACAACCCGGTCTCCGGGGCTCAGGCCGGAAAGGACTTCGGCTTCCGTATCGCTTTCAAGGCCAATGCTGATTTCCCGCCGTCGCGCTATTCCCCGTTCATCGACAATAAAGACAATCCATTTTCCGTAGGTGTTAATGAGTGATTCGCGCGGGACGAGTGGGACATTGCTGCGTGTGTTGATAATCAGGTTTATGGACGCAAACATGCCGGCTTGAATTCGCGGGTCTTGTTTGAGTAATTGTATTTGAATACGCATAGTCCGCGAGGCCGGATCTATGACCGGGCTTATCTCGTGAACGAAACCGGCAAAGTTTGAGTCGGGAAGTGCATCAAAGGATATTTGGGCTGCAAGGTTCTTTCTGATTGATCCGGCAAAACGTTCAGGAATATAGGTCTCGATAACAAGGCTTGAAAGATCTCCTATGACATAAACCACCGATTGTGTTGAAACCGTATCGCCGGTATTAAGGGGCGCTTGAATAACTGTGCCGCTGATTGTCGAGCGGATCGGGCTGTTTGAAAAAACTTCTCCGGGACGGGACGGATCAATATAGGCGATAATCTCGCTTTTTGAAACGCGATCCCCAACCTGTTTGTTTAGACCTGCGATTTTTCCGGAAACTTGCGGAAATACGGAAACTTGCCGCGAGGCAATGATGTCTCCGTTGACGACAATGCTTTTTGTTATTTCCCCTATGACAATTGGCGTAACACGGACAACCGTGGGATTTCGTACAATGCCGCCGCTTCTTTGCTGCTTTTCCGCAGCTGCCTGTCCTTGCCTGTTTGAAGTTCCGTCTGCCGCTGTATCCGCCCCCTCTGCATTTTTTTGATTTTTATCATGAGCAAAAGATTGCTTGCCGTTTGTTCCTCCGGCGCTTTCCCCTGTCCTGTCCGTGTTTTCACCCCGCCTTTTGCCGGTGCCCTCTGAGCCCGTGTTCCCGCCGCCCGGGCCCGGTGGAATTTTGACTTGTGCGTTAGGGGCAGGGGATGGTGAGCCTGAACTCGGGGCGGCTGTGCCGTATCCGCTTTTCTTTGTAAGAGTCGTAATAATAGTTAAGATCAGAAAAAAGGCGATTAAAAAGATGATTGCCTTGCTGGTATTATTAGACGGTTTTTTGCCGGGCATAGTTCATTATCTCATGATCTTGTGACTTAAAAAAGCCTTGAGAGAAAACCGGCGATCTCCTTAAATATGCTTAGAATAAAAGTATCAATTATCTTGCCGACCGGTGTTATGGCAAGAACATTACCGACAATACCGCCTATGGAGCTTAGAAAGAAAATCAACAGTATATGTGTGATCCTGTTGCGGTAAATACCCCGTATGCTGCACATATCGTTTGTCAGATTCTCTGCATCGCACACACGCGGATGGTGAATTAAAGCCTGAGCAACAGCTGCGAAAAGTCCGACGCTTAAAAACGGGTTTAATGTTCCTATGGGTGCGCTTATAAAAGAGACGATTATCGTTAAAATATTGGCAAAAGCAAGCAATGATCCGAGTGCGGCAAAGCTTCCGTTGAGCAGAGCCCAGTCTAAAAGCCCCTGCCCGACAGTGTCCAAATCGCTGCGGTACAATCCGATAAGGACAAATATAACAATGACCAGTGGAATGATCCAGCCGCCGTATTTTGAAAAAAATCCGGATTTTGGTATCTTTTCCATTTCACTGAGATCCAAACCTTTATCGGTACCTTTTTTTTCGAACTCCCTGATATGCGCCTGAATACCGCTAAGATGACCGGCACCTACAACAGCTACGATCTTTAATTTCCGGTTTTCCGGAAGAGCCGGATCCGAACAAGCAGACTGCTGACTTTCGCCTGAATGTAAGAGCGGCAGATCATCGATCAGTTCACCGCCGCTCTTTTGTGCCGGCAAGACCCCGGAGGACGAGCCCCCCTCTCGTAGATGAATATTGCTGTTTTCCCAAATTTTTGCCGCTAAATACAAATCACGCTCATCAATCAAGGTTTTTTTTACTGCGGGAAGGTAACGGGCAAGCTCATTCATCATGCCGTCAAGCTCGGTATTCTGTTTCAGATTTTCTATTTCTGATTCATCCAGTTTCTCGGAAGAAAAAGCGCTCGCAAATAACACGGAGAGCAGTTTGCATTTACTCCAAAAACTGCAAGCCCCCCATGCCCTGCGGAGTGTTATCTGCACTTCGCGATCACAAAATGAATAGGCAATATTGAGGTCTTTTGCCGCTTGAACCGCGCCTGCCATCTCCTCGCCGGGTTTTACCCCGAGCTCATTGCCGAGCTTGCGTTGGAAAGAAGAAAGAACAAGATTCGCCAGAAGCAAAAATCCCTTTCCTTCACGTATCACTTTTATAATATCGAGTTTCTCCCAATTTTCATTTTGGGTCATCGCGTTGTAGCGGATTGAATCAATTTCAACACAAACAAGAGAAGGTCTTTCCTCGTTTATGACCCGTTTCACTTCCTCGACGCTTTCCTTTGAGACATGGGCAGTACCTATTAAGATGATCGTTTTGCTCACTAAATCCAGACTAATATGTGTTTCGTTTTTTTGACTCATGATGATCCTGTAATTTTTTATATTAGAGACTGATCCAAAAATATTTTGGTTCAGCCTCTTGTATTATTATTTAATGCGGCAGAAGAAGATAGGTCCTCTGCTCCCTTCTTTGCGATAACCCAATCATAAATACGCCATTCTATTAAATCTTTGCGATCCATGTCCTTAAATTCCTCGTAATAAGTTCCGGCAAGACCCGGGTTTTTTTGGATTTCAAAATAACAGGCAAGGTAAAAAAATCCCAGTGCTTTTAGCCTTGGATTTTTTTCTGTAGAGACTCGCCGTACAAGATCCCCATCGCCTGAAAAATCATAAAAAAGACGCACAATATAATAATCAAGTTTTGATCTGTCCATTTTCCGCAAAACTTGTTCAAGAAAGACTTTGTGCTGCGCGGGTTTTTCCCCTGCGGCAAAAGCATTTATTACGGCAAGCAGGGCGTAGTTGTATTCATCGGGTGTGACCTGATAGGCTTTCATAAAGACATCACGGGCTTTAGTGTATTCTTTATCTTTCATAAAATACACGCCGAGCATTTCATAGGCAAAATAGTAGTCGGGTTTTAATTGAGCGAGGATTTCATAATCCCGTATCGCGTTTTTATAATCGTTTAAATCATCACGAATACCTGCGCTGTAGACGTACGCGATAAAATTATTCGGGTTTATTTTTTCCGCGCGTTCAAATACCGTTAAGGCTTCCTCTTTTTTATTCATAGCAAGGAGAGTACGCGCTTTATCATACACTATCCAATAATTATTTTTATCAAGCTTTTCGGCGTTTTCAAGATCAACGAGGGCTAAATCAAACTGCCCTGTTTCACGAAAAATCCTGCCCCGTTCCGCAAGCGGAACAGCGTCTTGCGGGTGATATTCAATTGCCTGTGTCAGCATTTTTATTGCATCTTCCGGTTTCCGGCGGAGCCTGTAGGCAGATGCTTTGCCCACTAAAGCATCGGTGTCTTTGGGATCTACGCTCAAGGCACGGTCAAAAAAACTTTCCGCGTTTTTAGTGTTTGAACTGCTGAGTGCGAGGAATCCAAGTATATCAAGGGCCGGAACATACGCGGGATCCGTCTTTACAATCGCATCAAGCAGTTCTTTTTGTTGTTTTTTATTACCTTCGAGTCCCTCAATGTGGGAAAGAGCAAGCCGAGCGTCAGAATGGGTACTGTTTTTTGCAAGAACAAGCTGCAACACATCGCGGGCGTCTTTTAATCTGTCGGCGGAAAGCAGAACCGAGGATTTTAAGAGCAGAGACTGCTCTGTTTCCGCTTCTTCGGGGTCGAGCGTATCGAAGAGGGCAAGAGCACCGTCATAATCTTCTTTGTTGATTAATTGTGCAAGTTTCTCGATAAAAGAAGTCTCATTTGTTGACTCAGGCGTTTTTGGAGCTGAGGAGCATCCTATACAAAGAGAAGCAAGCAAAACAAATAAGGGGAATAAGATTTTTTTATTCATACAAACTTGATTATCGGTAATTCGGCTTTCACCATTAACGAGTCTTCGGCATAGTAATGCTTTTTTCGGAAAAAATATAAAATTTTGTAATTTTTTGTATGTTCCGCCTTTTTTTTCGGACGGGAAGCCTTTATCTTTGAAGCGCCGTGCTGTTTTTGATAAACTCTCTCATTGACCAAGCTCCGGCCTATATCGTATTATCTCTTTACTACGAATGGAAATGACACATATCAGTAACATGGTATAGCTTTAAAGGAGATATGATATTATGAGAATTTTGCAGATGAAAAGCCTGAAGGCACGATTTCTCCTGTTTTTTACCGGATTGGGAATCCTCGTTGCCCTTGGTGTAGGCATTGTCATGTATGTTCAGTACCATGCGTATATCAAGGATAACTACCATAGGACGCTTACCCCAGGCGCTTGTACTGACCGAGAAGCTGCTTCCGGAAATCTACCAGCCTGAATATTTGACGGAACAGGCGAAAACGCTCTCTGATGATTTATTTGAGATGAACAGCCGGTTTACGGATATTGCGGATTCCCTCGGCTTGGCCTATATCTACTATTTGCAGAAAACAGAAAATGAATACCGCTTTATCTTTTCTTCTGAGATTACCCGTAAAGACAACGGAACGATACTGGAAGTGTATCCGATAACGGCACCTGAAATAAAACATGCCCTCCAAACGGGAACTTTGCAGATTGGTACGGATCCCACCACCGATAAATGGGGAACATTCATAAGCGCGGCTTCTCCTGTTATCAAAAACGGCGAAATTTTGGGTATTTTGGGTGCGGATTACGAGTTGTCTTTTGTGACGGCTCTTGACCGCAAGGCGCAAATTGCGCTCCTTATCTCCTTGTTGTTTGCCTTTGCTTTTGCTTTTATCCTTGCGTTCACTGTTTCCTCATCCCTCATCAGACCCATACGCCGTGCTATAAACGCGCTCAAGACCATTGCGACCGGCGATCTTACGGCGCGTGTTGAGGCAACGGGCAATGATGAGATGGGAGAAATGATGTTGCTTTTGGACCGGACACAGGAAAGCATCAAGAATCTTATCAGGGCGATTAACGATAAGGCCAACAGTCTTTCTGCGGTGGGTACGGAGCTTTCCGAACGTATGGATCAATCGGCCGCAGCAATTAACCAAATCAGCGTTACCACCCAAAATATGCGCTCAAAAGCGGATACCCAAGCTGCCGGTGTTACGCAGACCAATACCACTATGGGGCAGATTATCGGCAGTATTGGTACACTCAACGTGAACATTGAGGATCAAGCTAAAAGCGTGTCCCGTTCTTCTGCATCCATTGAGCAATTGACCAAGCATATTGCTTCGGTAACGGCAAGTCTTATGCAAAATGAACAGAACATACAAACTCTCTCCAACGCCGCAGACAAGGGGCACACGGCCTTGCAGCAGGTGTCAACGGATATTCAGGAAATTACCAAAGAGTCCGAGCGGCTTTTGGAAATTAACACGGTGATTCAAAGTATAGCGAGCCAGACCAACCTGTTGTCGATGAACGCAGCTATTGAGGCGGCTCATGCAGGAGAAGTGGGCAAGGGTTTCGCAGTGGTAGCCGATGAGATACGCAAACTGGCGGAGTCCTCAAGTGAACAGGCCAAAACCGTGGCGGCTGTATTGAAAAATATAAAGGAATCTCTTGACGGTATCAGCGGTTCAACCTGCATTGCGCTTAATCATTTTGAGGACATTGATACCGGAGTGAAAACAGTATCCGGGCAAGAGACATATATCAGGAATGCGATGGAGGAGCAGGATGCGCAGAGTAAGGAGATTCTGATAAGCATGGCCCATTCCAATGAAATAACGCAAAATGTGCGCCGTGGTTCCGAGTCGATATTGACCGGCAGCAAGGAAGTTATCCGCGAGGGGAAAAATCTTGAATTCCTGACCGCTGATCTGACCTGTGGCATGAACGAGGTTGCCGCGGGTATGGATCAAATCAATACTGCGGTAATACGGATACGGGAAAGCAGCGGGGAGAATAAGCAGAGTATTGACACGTTGATCCGTGAGATTATGAAGTTTAAGGTGGAGTAGGGATATCGTTAAGATATTATGAAGTGAAAAATTGTGCTAATTAAAATCAAAAGCCTGGATTCCCGATTGATTCTACCAAAAAATCCATAAAAATTTTCTGTCAAAAAAAATTTTCTTGACAAGCGGCCAAAGTGGTATATACTTTAAGTATAAATAAAAAAAGAATTGCTGTAGGAGGTAAATTATGGCAAGCACGTATTTTTTGCAGTTGGACGGGATTGAAGGTCTTTCGGGTGATAAAGG
>JAITXS010000161.1 GCA_031284645.1 Spirochaetaceae bacterium
TAAAACGTGCGCTGCGTCTTTATCCAGATATAGAATTTATCAATGACAAAGAAAGAAACCAGTTTATGGTCATTGTAAAAAGAAAGGAAATCAAAGATTAAATTATGCCGGAGATTACATTATTAAAAAGCTGTCAAAGACCTTCTTTTCTTCCCTACTTGCCTCGTTTATACGCCTTAATTCCTGCTGCGGCCGTTCCGCCAGTTCCGCTCTTGACAGCCTGACTTGCTCCATCGAGTCGCGGAAGCGGCGGGTTACGGTGGAATTCTCCTTGGTCTCGTTACGCAAGGCCGCGGCATGGACGCATCACGGCGCACGAGCAGAGTGCTCCCCACGATCCTCTCGCGCCTGCGCCCCTACCTACGTGAGCGACAGTTTGAAAGAGGCGGCAAGAGGCGCGGAAAAGGCCGGCTTCTTGCCCGCAGGCTTCCTCGACATCTGGACAAAATACGCCGAAGAAGCCGGAGCCGCAGTAGGCATCTACAACCAGAGGCCCGGCTTGGCCCTGAAGCGGATCGCCGTTGCGGTTGCCTACCATATTGTCTTCATTTCCTGACGCATCTGTTTAGCTGATTCCGATCTTATCTTCACATAGTAAATTTTTTTCTGGATCTATGCAAGAATTTGCTTGACAAAAAAGTAATAGTGAGACATACTTTTTAACATTACAGAATATGTTCTTTCTAAATTGTTGCAAAAAAGGTATGACATGAGAACATCTCTTTATAAAAAGTACCTCCCACCACCCGTGAAAGTACCACGGGAAAATATCTTTGCATATATTTTACTAATCCTCTATTCGATTCACTTTTTTAACAGTTTTCAGAATTTTTTTCTCATCTATCGCTTGCCGGGCAGAATTGGCGGAAGCGTGGCAGGATAATGTGAGAAAAATGGCGGAAAGATTCTCATCTATCGGTAAATGATAGATGAGACGGGTTAAAATCGCAAAAGGCGCGAGTGTAGATGGAATTATCCGACACTGAAACCGTGTGTTGCGCGAAGGCGGTGCGGGTATTGGAATAATAAGGGTGGTATGAGCGATGGATAAAAAACTGTTTTTAAGTTTAATCGTCATTCAGTTTTGTTTTTTTGCGGCAGCCGAAGACAAATGGTCTTCCGGGGCAATCAATGTAAGAACAGGGCCTGGTACGAATTATGACGTGATGGGACAATTATACAAAAATGAGCAAGTTGAAGTATTCGATGAAAAAAAAGGATGGTCGCAGATACTTTTTGAAAAGGTTGAAGGCTGGGTAAGTTCGGATCTCCTCTTGGCCGAACGGATAAAAACGCCTGAAGAAGAGGCCGTAGTAGCAAAAGCAGCGGAAGAAGCTCGGCAAGCTGAAATAAAAGCCCTCGAGGAAGAAGAAAGAAAATTTGCCGAAGCGCAAAAAAGATTTGAAATTGAGATGAAAAGTTATGATAGGAATCGGATTATAAAAAAAGTTATTTTTTCTATCGTTGGATTAGTCGGGGCGATTGGTATTATAGCGGTAGGTATAAAAAATGCTTAAAAAATTAGAACTAATAAGGAGAATATTGATGAGAATTGTTGTGCTGTTATTACTAGCCATTTTGACTTCTTGCGGTTCCAAGCCTGCCGTAAAGGAAAATTCCGTTCCTGTTTCTGTTTCTGTTCCTGAAAAAGAAAGAGAATTAACCGTTACTGATATTAAAAATGCAGTATCGAAGCATAAAGATTTAGTTATAGATACCATCCCCGCTAAATCAAGAATTGCGTTGTTGGATATCAACTCATTTGACCAGGACCTTGGTGATTTCGCAACCGAGGAAATCATCATGAGTTTGGTAAAGGCAAAGAAATTCAGTATAATCGACAGAGACAGCATAGAGACGCTTCGGAAAGAACAGCGTTTTCAAGCTTCAGGGGAAGTCAACGATGCCACGGCGGTTGCCATTGGCAAATTTGTTGGGGCTTCTGTTGTAATAACAGGCGCGATTCATCGCAGATATGGAAGAATTGATTTTACATTGAAAATACTGGATGTTGAAACTTCCGAGATAATAGATTTGGTTCCCATACAAATTTGGGAGGATAAAATATGAAGGGAATATTGGGAGCGTTAGCAGTATTTGCCATTATTCTGTGTGGGGTTTGGAATTGCACCGGACCTGAATATCCGCAAAGGCCGACAAGAGAGACGCACACGGTTACAGAGACACCGCCGCCGAAAATAGTTAGGCGGCAATTTCCTAAAGAAGCACCATTTGCTTTCCCGGCTGAATACAAGGAAACATATAATAAAATGTCAAATGTTTTTTTGGAGGTTTCAAATTCGTTTACAGGAAACAATGTCCCTGTTTTAGCCGTGGTGCCTTTTACGATGTCGTCAGGCGACAATTCGGCTGTTTTGCTTACTTATGCCGGAGAGACCGCATACTCGTATTTGTCAGGTAGCAGTAAGATCAGGGCGGTAAAACGCGATTATTCGGCTAAATCAAGGATAACATCAAAATATATCTTGATAGGAAAAGTCATCCCAATTGGAAATCAAGTTCGTTTGACCGTGAGGGTAGAAGATGTTAGAACAGGCGAGATAATTGATGCTTTTGACGAATACATTGATAAAAGTCAAATCAGTATGTATTTTTAGAGGATCACGTTAATATGTTGCGTAATATATTTTATGTCATTATATTTTTATTCGCTTTGGTTGTCGGTATTTTTATATACGGTGGCGAGGCGTTAAAACAATTGTTTGGATAATAACTATTCTTAAAGTCCGTAGTGAGATATACTTTTCGAAATTACAGAATATGTTCTTTCTAAATTGTTGCAAAAAAGGTATGATATGAAAACATCTTTTTATAAAAAAGTACCACGGGAAAATATCTTTGTATATATTTTATTAATCCTCTATTCGATTCACTTCTTTAATAGTTTTCAGAATTCCCTCCTCATCTATCAATATATGATATACCAGTCTGATATACTTTCCCTCATGAATAACCAGAAAATGGACAAACAAAAAACACTTGAAGGCAAAGCCCGATCCGAAGGTACCAGGCCCGTATTGAGCAGGATTTATTTTATAGACAGGCAGATTGCCGCCGGGAAGTATCCAAGCACCAAACAGCTTGCCGAGGAGTACGAAGTCGGAACCGCAACCATTAGCCGCGACATCGAATTTTTGCGGGATATGCTGGACGCGCCGATTGAGTACGATGCC
>JAITXS010000164.1 GCA_031284645.1 Spirochaetaceae bacterium
GTCCCCCTGCCAATATTATGTCGCGCCCCGTGCGGGCGCGTGGGGCGCGTGGATTGAAACAATATTTAAATAATCTTCTGGGGCCGCGCTATAGTGATTTTAGTAAAGAAGTATATAAGGAAAGACGATAAAATAAACATGGCCTACAACGAACTATATAGAGCGAGAGCGTTGGAGTACAAAAAGAACGGACATACGTTTAAGGAACTGTATGAAGCGTTCAGAATAACAGCGCGGACTTACTACCAAACCTCTCCAGGGCGGCCTCGGGAAATAAACCGAGAAGCCCTGAGGCAGGCGGTTGAGGCGAAGCCTGATTGATATTTGCGGGAATATGCGGCGGCTCTCTGCTGCAGCATATCGGCAGTGGACCAGATATTCAAAGCAGAGCGGATGACGCTAAAAAAAACGTTCACCTACTCGGAAAGCTCTGAGGAGAAGCGGGCGCATTTCAGAGCCGACAGCGCGGGGATTCCGGCTAAAACCTGCGCGTATCTTGATGAGAGCGGCATACGCACCTCTCTGTCCAGGGAATGTGGGCAGGGTGGCGCGCGGGACGAAGGTTGCGGGCAGCAGGCGTGGCCGAAGACATCAAAGCATGAATGTTGTCGCGGGCGAGATTGTCACGGAACAAGGGGTTTCTGTGGTGGTACCGGTCTGTTACACCGGAGCCACCACGGCGATTCTGTTTGAGACCTGGTTTGAATTGTTTCTCTTGCCCGAGCTTGAGGTGGGGTCTGTCATGGTGATGGACGATGCATCGTTTCACAGAAAAAAGGCGCTCACGGAGATCGCGAGGAATCGTGGCTTTCCGCTGCTTTTTTTGCCGCCGTATTCTCCCGATTTTAACCCTATAGAGAAATTATGGGCTAATATGAAACGGTATCTCCGCACTTCTTTATCGCTCTTTACTAACCTTGAACAAGCTATTTATAGCTATTTATGAGTTCATATTTCTTTTTTAGAACAACTATAATCTCGTAATTGCGGATGAAGTGAAAAGCGATGCAAATCGCGCTATAAGCGGGCTAAAATCTATTGGCGTGAAATAAATTATCATGCTTACCGGGGACGCAAAAATCACTGCCGCTAGAATTGCGGACGATCTCGGCGTTGACGCATATTATGCGGAACTCCTGCCGGATCAAAAAATAGAACGGCTTGAACGCATCGCGGAGGAAAAAATGGGCAAGGCTGTGTTGTGTTTGTCGGGGATGGCATCAACGATGCGCCTGTGTTAGCGCGAAGTGATGTTGGTATTGCGATGGGCGGTGTAGGATCGGATGCCGCAATCGAAGCCGCCGATGTTGTTTTAATGACCGATGAACCATCAAAAATAATTGAGGCGATCAAGGCCGCAAAAAACACTCGGCGCATTGTTGTACAAAATATGGTTTTTGTTTTAGGTGTAAAATCAGTTATTCTTGTGCTTGGCGCAATGGGCATAGCTACCTATGTGGGCCGCCGTATTCGATGATATCGGTGTCGCGGTAATCGCCCTTGTAAATGCTATTGAGGGTAATGTGGGCTATTCCGAGCAATTAAAACAGGGATTTCCCAAAGAAAATGTAGGATGCCGATAAACTCTTTTTAGGCATCCGTACGCTTCGTAAAGATACAAAATTTTCTCTCCCAAAAAGAATTTGCAAAAAATTTTCAAAAACCATAAAAAATTATTGACATAACTATCATAAAATGATATTCTAACTTCATGGGTAATCAATACTTTAAAACCATCTATTTCAGCGACCATCCGGCTGAGAATTCTCGCTCAAAGAGTATCACCGTTGCATTTAGCGAGAAAGACTATGCCTTTTTTCTTAAAATTAAGCCGATGAGCAATCAAGAAATTCGTGACTTGGCAGGCATCCAAACTTATCAGCAACTCTTTGAAATTTCTCAAAGCGAAGATAGGACAATGAATAACATAATCAGGAGGTGTATCAAGCAGAATATTCAGAAACAATCTGAAATAAAGACACGGGACGTAACATTTTCCGGTAATAAAACAATTCCATTTCAGCGTTGGTATCCTTACATTGAAGGATACTCTATTGATTATGTTAAATCGTTAATTGAACTATACGATTTGAAAGATACAAAAACTATATATGACCCCTTTGTCGGCACCGGAACAACTATTTTTGGTGTGGACTCATTTGGCATAAACAGTGTTTTTTCTGAAATTAATCCATTATTACAGTCTATCATAACAACAAAGTTGGCTCTTCTAAAATCAAAAGAAAATGTCCGGTTTCAACTCGCGGATAAAATCGCAAATTTTTCGATGAAAGTACAACAAATAATTAATGAATATCAACCGGATGAAAGATTATATCAAAGTTACCATTTGGTATTTAATAAAAGTATGTATTTTGATGAAAAAACATTTGACACAGTATTGCGTAGTAGGACATATATTGACACATTAAGATTAACAGACGCTTTAATGGCAGACGTTTTTGAAATCGCCGTTTTATCCAGTCTTATACCTATTTCCCTTCTGAAAAAATCGGGTGATGTACGTTATAAAACAGAAAAAGAATTAACGAATGAAAAAATAACCTTCGCTGATTTTATCAAAAAAAAATTGAATGAAATGGCTGAAGATATACTGAACATGGATTTTTTATTTAACGGGAACGCCGAATTGATTATTGATAATGCACGTAAAATCAATTTAGTGCGAAATATTGAAATTGATGCTGTAATTACAAGTCCACCCTATTTGAATGGAACAAATTACTTCAGAAATACAAAACTCGAATTGTGGTTCTTGCGTTACCTCCAATATGAAGATGACCTCCGGCTTTTACGCGACCAGGCGCTTACAAGCGGTATTAATGACGTAAATCGAAATAATAAAAAAATTGCTGCCAACGATGCTATCATTTCAAAAAGCGATCTTTTGAAAAATGTGCTTAATGAACTAAATGATGTTGCCTATGACAAACGTATTCCTATTATGGCATTTGATTATTTTAATGAAATGTATACAATTTTTGCAAGACTTGCTCCTCTTTTAGGGGAAAAAGCGAAAATAATTATTGATATTGGAGATTCTGTATTCGCGGGTGTGCATATCCCCACCGATGATATTTTGATTGAGATTTTTAATGAGAATTATTTATTTCTTGAAAAAAAAGAAGTCCGAAAACGGCGCTCAAGAAATAAGACATTATTACACCAAACGCTTCTGGTGTTCCAAGCGCGTAACAATCATCGTGATTCTAATCAATCAACAAATTATTACGGGGAAAAACTATGGGATGATTTCAAGCGTGAATTACCGCACCAGAAACTTCCTTTTTCAAAAAAAAATTGGGGGCATCCCAATCATTCTTTATGTTCGTATCAGGGAAAATTAAAGCCCTCAATAGCCTATCATCTCGTAAAAACCTTCATTCCTGAGCATGGCTTAATGCTAGACCCATTCGCTGGAGTAGGGACAATCCCTTTTGAAGCAGCATTAAATGGTGTTCAGTCTTTTGGCATTGATATAAGTGTACCTGCATATTATATTTCGCAGGCAAAAATTGGCTGCAATAATAAGCAGACGAGTATTGATTATATACATCGAATGAAAGATTTTATTATAAATAACATTTGTACTCAGAGCGAACTTGTAGAAGCAGGGCAATTTGGGTTTAATAAAACCCTTGTAGAATATTATGAAACAAATACCCTCCATGAAATTATCTTGGCGCGAAGGTTTTTAAAAGAAAATTCGCCAAAGAATTCAAGCGAGATGCTTGTAATTGCTTCGCTATTGCATATACTTCATGGAAACAGACCTTATGCTTTAAGCCGCCGATCACATTCTATTGTGCCGTATGCGCCGCAGGGAGATTTTGAGTACAAAAACCTTATTGAAAAAACAACTGAAAAAGTGGAAAAGGCTTTTGCCGATGAATTCCCTGCCGAATT
>JAITXS010000188.1 GCA_031284645.1 Spirochaetaceae bacterium
GCACGCAATATTCAGATACAGGATCAAAACGGTAAAACCTTAGCAGAGATAGATACAATCTTCCAAAACGGCGAGGATATCATGATAGTCGAAGTCAAAACGCATCCCACCACGGATGATATAGGCCGGCATATAAAAAGAATGACCCTGCTCAAAATGCATAAGCGCTACGCGGGGCTGAACCTCTACGGGGCGATAGCGGCGGCGGTGATCGATGGTGAAACGCGGAATTATGCGATAGAGCAGGGTTTTTATGTACTTGAACAAAGCGGCGACACCATGAAAATACTCCCCGATGACCCGGATTTTAAACCGAAAAAGTGGTGAGCTAAGTAGGGTAATTGGGTTGTAGGGTATGGGGTCTTGGTTTTACCAGAAAGAACCTACCTATACCCAACTCCCCTTGGCCATTGCTTCGGGGTAGAGGGTGTAGATTTTACCAGAAAGTTATTACCTGAATCCTCTCGTCTCTTGATCCTTGCTTCGGGGTATGGGGGTATGGTTTTACCAGAAAGTTACTACACGAATCCAAACTCTCCTTTTCCCTCGCTTCGGGATGAGGGGTGGAGTTCTGATATTGCTATACCCTCTACCCAAAACCCTACTACCCTATTAACACCCTACTACCCTTCTTTGGGGTGGATGCTTAATGGAATTACCGGCTTCTGCCTGTACTTAATCATATTGTCCCGTTATACTTGGCATATAAGGAATTGTTATGTGCGGAATTACAGGTTATATTGGCTATCACGAGGCAACACCGCGCCTTCTTTCAATGTTACAAAAGCTGGAATACCGGGGATACGATTCGGCGGGAATCGCTGTTCTTGATAACGATGAAATTGTCGTACGCAAAATGAAGGGGCCGCTTTCCGTCCTGGAATCAGCACTTGCAAATGAAAAGATTCCCGGAACACTCGGTATCGGACATACACGCTGGGCAACACACGGAGAACCTTCGGATATTAATGCCCATCCTCATACTGATATTTCCGGCTTTATAGCTGTTGTTCATAACGGCATCATTGAGAATTATATCAAATTAAAAAATTACCTACAGGAACGCGGCGTGGTATTTCGCAGCGAAACCGATACTGAGGTAATCGCGCACTTGTTGAATTTTTATTACCGGAACGGAAAAAACCGAGGGCAGAACTCGCTTCTTGATGCGGCATTAAAAACATTATCAAAACTTGAAGGTTCGTATTCTCTCGGTATTATTGCGTCTGATTTTCCCGACAGGCTGATCTGCGCGCGTAAAGACAACCCTCTCATTGTTGGTTTGGGCGAGAATGAAAATTATATTGCTTCCGATGTACCCGCATTGCTTCCCTATACCAGAAACATTCACTTTTTAAACGAACGCGAACTTGCTGTGCTTTACCGCGATCATGTTGATCTCTTTACCGAAAGCGGCGAAAAAATTATCCGCGAGCCTTCCTCTATTGAATGGGATATTAAGTCTGCCGAAAAAAGCGGCTATGCACACTTTATGCTTAAAGAAATTAACGAGCAGGACAAGGCGCTGTCGGACACCCTTAGTCCCCGCCTTATCAAGAAAAGTAATGAATCAATCACCATCAATTTTGATGAGATAAAATTAGATGACTCGTGGGCAGAGGCAAAAAAAATTGTTATTACAGGATGCGGTACTGCGTATCATGCGGGGATTGTCGGGAAATATATCTTTGAACATTTTGCGCGAATCCCCGTTGAAGTTGATATTGCCTCTGAGTATCGATACCGCAATCCGCTTATAAACCCGAATGATATTTTTATAGTGATGAGCCAATCCGGTGAAACAGCAGATACCCTTGCAGCGATGCGTCTTGCGAAAAAACACGGTGCGAAAATTCTTGCCATAACGAATGCCGTCGGTTCAACGCTTTCACGTGAAGCGGATTTAATTTTATACACATGGGCAGGGCCGGAAATTGCCGTTGCCTCAACAAAAGCGTTTACAACACAGCTTATGTGTCTATATCTTTTAGCTCTGCGATTAGCCGAATTAAGAAAAACAATACCGGACCGCGAATATAAAAGAACAGTACGCTTGCTTGTAAAAATTCCGGAACAGGCACGAAATATTCTTGTTAACCAGGAAGTGATACAAAAGCTCGCGTCAAAACAATTCAATAAAAACAAGGTGTTTTTCATCGGTCGGCTATTTGATTACGCGGTCTCACTGGAAAGCGCGTTAAAATTAAAAGAGATAAGCTATACTCATTCCGAAGCTTTTGCTGCCGGAGAGCTTAAACACGGTGCCATCGCGCTTGTTGACAAGGGAACCCTTGTTATCGCCATTGCGACACAGGAAGCGTTGTTTGAAAAAATAATTTCCAATATACGGGAAGTAAGCTCCCGGGGCGCAGAAGTCATGGTTATCACATGGGAAGGCGAGAGAGCTTTTGATACCGTGGCAGCTGAAATTATTACAATACCAAAAACAGATAGCAGCCTTTCACCGCTTCTTTCGATTATTCCGCTCCAGCTTTTTGCTTATTACTGCGCTGTGCAAAAAGGTAACGATCCGGATAAGCCCCGGAATTTGGCAAAAAGTGTAACGGTGGAGTAAAGGAGAGACCGGACACTGTCAACAAAGGTAGACAAGCAGATTTGCGTGCAGAAAGAACGGGAACTATTCTTGTCATAATCTCCCGATTCATATACCATGCTTATAGATGAATCGATGTTTTCCGGCGGCAATCTTGTTTTGTGTTTTATTCTTGTGCTCCTGTGCTGCCGTATCGGGTTTTCTTGAAACCGGCGGACGAGTACTTGACGGAAGTGTATTTGAATACACAACAAACATTCGCTGGAAAGCGTTAAGCATCTCGTCTTTAGAAGTCCGGAACATTAGTTTGAAAGACGGCACAAAAGAAATCGTTTTTTCAACGCCGGATATCCCTTATCTTGTTTTTTTCGGAACTCCTCCTTTGGTCGGCGGCTCTTTTAATATAAAAAGGGTTCATTTTTTAGCAGGCAACTACGGAGGCTGGAATGAATTCGATATTGAAAGCTCCGGCATCGCGAGGCTTCGAATACTGGGCAACGATAATGCGGCGTTTACTCTGTTAAGTTCTGTTGAATTACATTCGATTATTGGCGGCAAAATACGGCGTGACTACACAAGGTTAAGCGGGGAGCGGGCTTTGGAAGAGCTTCGAAACCGCGGTGAACGCATCACCTTCCTTGTTGATTGGATGAAAAGCTTTCCCGGGGCTCCTGCTTCGTTTTCGAGTCAAGACGAATTCGAGTTTTATTGGCAGCCCCGCCTTTTCCCGAAAAAAGAGAGCGCCCGTGATCTTATACTGCCGGAAGAACTGATATCCCTGCGTCAAAGCGGGACGCTTGAGGCAGACTGGAATGAAGCGGCGGCATGGATCCGGATGATATATGACTGGAATACATTAATCTCAATTTTAAATCAGGAAGTCATTTTAACAAAAGTAAAATAGACTCACGGAGGTTCATATGGATAATGCGGAAAGCGGCATTTCTCTGCTTAGCCTGTTCCAAATGGGTGGGATTTTTATGTGGCCCTTACTTTTATTTTCTATCGCGACAATTTCGATTGCTGTAGAAAGAATCACGTTTCTTGCCAAAAACAATCTTCGTGTGGATGATTTAAAAATTCAGGCGCAAAAGTATATCAGCCAAAAAGACAGGGAAGGCGCGAAAAAGTATCTTGAGGAAAAACGCAGCACAAGGATGGCTGCCCGTATTCTTTTTACGCTTGTTGAACACCCGAATCTTTCGGAGCACAGGCTGGAAAAAGCAGCGGAAACCGAGGCATTAAGTTGCATTAACTCTCTTGAAAGCGGTTTTGATTTTTTAACGGCACTCGGGTCTTTGTCTCCGCTTACCGGCTTTTTAGGCACGGTTTCCGGTATGATAGGCGCGTTCAAGTCGATTGCCGAAGCCACGGAAGTAAATGCAAAAATTGTCGCAAACGGTATCTACGAAGCCTTAATTACCACTGTTTTCGGACTCATCATCGCAATTATCGCTATGATTGCAAGCTCGCTTTTAAGTCATATTGTCGATAAATTCGCAAGCGACATAGAAACAAGCTGTTCGGAATTAATAGAGGAGCTTACACTCGATGCACATTAAGCGAAAAAAGATGAGTGACTCGCAGCCAAGCGCGGCTTTAAGTGACTTGGCTTTTCTCTTGATAATCTATTTTATTGTTATAGCGGGCTTTAATGTCAACAAAGGTTTTTTAATGAATCTTCCGGCAAAAGATTCTACGCGCTTTTTGCTAAAAGAAGATATACTACGTTATGAATTAGACGAAAACGGCGATATTCTGTTTAGAGGGGAAAAAACAAGCAGCGCTCAGGCTGAAAAAGATCTCTCATTAGCAGTAACACGGCGCCCTAATCTTGCCGTCCTGCTTGAGGTCTCTCCAAAAGCGCCTTGGCAGCAAGTGGTTTCTTTTGTGGAACTCGCAAAAAAATTAAGGATAGACTCTTTTTCGTTTAAGATGACAAGTGAAGAACAAAATATAAAATCATAAGAGTTTTTCTCAAGGAGTCTTATGAAACTGAATCGAAAACAAGGAATGATATCGGTGCCGATGAACGCAATGTCGGATGTAGCTTTCCTGCTTCTTATTTTCATTATGCTTGTGGCTTTGATAAATTACCGCAAAGAAATTAAGATCGAGTACCCCGAGGCAGAAAAAACAATACAAGTAAACGATATAAAAAACCTTGAAATCTGGATTGATAAAGCAGGTTCTCTTTATATAGACGGAGAGCGCGCTTCCCTTGCTGCGATCGAGGATGCCGTAGGGAATATATATCGAAACGATCCTGACACAAGGATTCATATTATCGCGGATAAAAATACCCCGTTTGAAAAAATCAGCGCAGTGCTGCAGACACTGCAGATATTGGAATACCGGGTGGTATCCTTTGTGGTAAAAGATGCAAAGTAAAAATCTAAACCGGGTAGTTATTTTTCTGGTCGTTGCCGCAGCCCACCTAGCTGTTATCTTTCTTATTGTATTTACCGGTGAAACAGCAAAAGAGAAAGAAGAAACCCGTGTGGACATTATGAAATTGGTCGATATTGATGAGGCGCTTCCGCCGCCGGAACCGGAAGCACCCGCCGAACAAATTGATGATACTCTTGCCGAAAATCTTGTCAAAACGGACAAGATTGTGATAAAGACCGCACCAAGGGCCGCTCCCGAAGACAGTGTAACAGAAGAATATTTACCGCAAAATAAAATCTCGGGTCTGCCGAAATTCGATGAAGATGAAATAAAATCGCAATTAGTGTATCCTCCTATAGCGCAAAAATCGGGTATTGAGGGCAGCGTTATTTTAGAATTATTTATAAACAAACAAGGCTTTGTAACACGAGTAAGAATATTAAAAGAAACGCCGGAAAACCGGGGTTTCGGAGAAGCCGCATCACGGGCTTTTATGGGATTACACTGTACGCCGGCGGAAGCAAACGGGCAGCCTGTGGCAGTGCGTTACCGCTACCCGCTCCGCTTTCAATTGCAGTAAGATATCAGCCAATTCCCGTTTTTGCTGAGAAAGCCTTTGCGTTTGAGCCGCCCCGGACAATGTTTGTCAACAGCTTAATTGCCTCGTTAATTATACCGATCTTCGCTGTTCCTTTTTCCCGGAGAACCTTTGCTTGTATTGCAGATATACCAATCCAACAAGGTATTGCTGTCATCTTTTGTTTCATCACGACAAAGCGTCCGTGTAAGCGTGGTCGTGTTACTGACCGCCGCATCTGCGGCGGAAGGTGATTTTATCAAAATAGCGTCTTTACTCAGCCATTGACCCTGTGCTGCGAGTAATTCCGCCGCTTTATCAAAAGCCTTGTTTTTCCCCCAGGCCTTTTCATCTTCCGAGCATAAAATACCGTCAATAATCTTGTCGTCCTGATCAACAAAATAGATAACATCGGTTTTATGAAGCAATTTCTGATTGGACGGAATCCATAAATCACGCGCATCCTTCGGCGTATCGCCGGTGTTTCCCGAGACGGCAAGATTTAAAGCGCTCCCTGTTTCATCAATCCCGTTGTCCGTGGCAAGCGTACGTAAATGCAGGATAATATATTCATTTTCAGCAGCTTCAACAGGCGGAAATTCATAAACAAACGATCCCGCATTTGCGCTTGCAATAAAGAGCTTTACCGCGCCAAAATTACCGGCACTTTTTGTTTTTAGTTCAATAAATTCAGCTCTGGGCTTAGAATAATCAAAACGAATTTCATTTATGACAAATTTCGGGATTCTTTCGTTGCGCGTTCTAAACGGAACCAAAATATTCAGCGTATTTCCGGCGCTGTCTTCGACTAAAACATCCGCGATAATCTTTTCACCGCCTGCGCGTTCTTCGGCAAAAAAAACAGACACTGTCTTCCCGTCAAGGGTTTGTTCTACCGGTATGTCCGGCTGAAATCGCGCATACCGGACATGCACATCTGTTGAAAAATCAAAATTAACCTGCTTGCCGGACGGTACCTTGCAGCCATTATAGACAGGCGTCTCGGCACTTATACCGAATAAATTGTTTATCGCGGTATCCTCTGTGCAGGAAAAAAGACAAAAACAAAAGGCAAGAATTCCCGCATTAATTGACGCGTAATGAAAAAACCGGCAGTCTCTTTTTATTCCGGAGCAGCCTGATTTTCGATGTATATAAAATCCCATTTGAACCTCCACCACCCGCTCAACAGAGGGGCTGGTAAAAGTTTATGGCGTGTTTATCCGTCTTGCTTTAATGCCCGGGAAATTACAGGGATTTTATAATGATTATCATCAAAAACTCATGCCAACCGAGAATGATGTGGAAAAATAGTTTGCCCGGACATTGTAATTCACACCGAAAGTTACGGCAGGTATGGCAATACGCGCAAGATAAAAACACAATGTGCTGCTTATACCGTGATCAAACTGATTCCCGAAATCAGGACCGTCCGTCCATATAACCTGATAATTTGCTAAAACAGAGAGGGTTCCGTGTTCCCATTTAAAAATATACTTCTCAAAACCTACACGCCC
>JAITXS010000092.1 GCA_031284645.1 Spirochaetaceae bacterium
GAAACACCCAAACCATAACACATCTCTAAAAAACCATCCATCCTGATTGATGTTGTCGGTGCGATAGAACCTATAATATAACCCGGTTTTGCCGGACAGGGGCCTGCATAAAAAATAACCCGTCCATAAAAATCAAGAGGGAGCTTTGTATGGTGTGTAAGTTCGGTTTCAATTCGTTTGTGCGCCGCATCCCGCGCTGTTATAACTTCTCCGCTTAACTCAACAATATCACCTGCCCTCAACGAACAGAGTGTTTCTTGTGAAAGCGGCGTGTGTACTGTTTTTACCAACGGCCGATCATATATCGTTTTGTCTTCCCTCATCTTTTCCGTCCGTTTCCCTTTGGTTATATGACTATGCTTTTATAACGCGCCGCATGACACTGAAAACAAAGCGCTACGGGTAATGCAGTAATATGACAGGGATACTGTTCTATATGCACGGCAAGTGCGCTTATCCTGCCGCCCATACCAAGGGGGCCGATGCCTAAATTATTAAGCGCATCAAGTAGTGTTTGTTCAAATTCCGCATAAAAAGGATTTTTATTGCGCTCTGCAAGCGGCCTGATTAAGGCTTTTTTTGCAAGAAAAGCACAGTAATCCATCGTACCGCCCAGTCCAATCCCTAAAATAACAGGAGGGCAGGGCTTCCCGCCTGCACAGAGCATCGTTTTTAAGACAAAATCCTGTATTCCCTCTTTCCCTGCTGAAGGACTTAATGTGGTAAACGCGCCCATATTTTCACTGCCGCCGCCTTTGGGAAGAACCGTGATTTTAACTTCGCTGCCACCGGTGATTTCTGTATGAAGCACAGCCGGTGTGTTATCGCCGGTGTTTATTCTGTCAAGCGGATCACGGACAATGGATTTTCTTAAAAAACCTGCTGTGTATCCCCTGCGCACTCCTTCGTTTATCGCCGCAACAAGCCCTTCCCCCTGCCATGAAACCTCCTGCCCTATTTCCATAAAAATAACACAGCTTCCCGTGTCCTGGCAGACGGCGATTTTTTCTTTTTTTGCTACACAGATGTTTTCTATAATCATGGCAAGCGCGTCTTTCCCGTAAGGCGATTCTTCTTTATTAAGCGATTCTTTCAGTGCGGTAACATTGTCATCATTTATATTGCAGCACGCATCAATGATCAAGTCTGCGACAAGAGGGACAAGTTCTGCCGTATTAATCAAACGGGGCATTACTATCCTTTTTCCGGCGTGTTTTCCCGGCGTAAAATAACTTTAATGCTGTTAATTTTTCTTCCGTCTATATCGTGGACAATAAAATCTAAATTATTATGGCGTATCTTTTCATTCTGAGCCGGAATTTTACCGAAGAGATCAAAAACAAAACCGCCCAGCGTATCGAATTCTTCGGTCGGCAGATCAACATTAATCGTCTTGGCAAGATCTTCTAAATTGACGCGGGCATCACAGAGCCAGGCATTGCCGCTTAATGTTATAATATCTTCTTTTTCGTTATCGAATTCATCCTGGATATCGCCGACAATTTCCTCAAGTATATCTTCCATACTGATAATGCCGGATACACCTCCGTATTCATCAACAACAATCGCGATATGCACATGACGAGCTTGAAATTCATGAAACAGATCATCAATATGTTTTGATTCGGGAACAAAAAACGGTTTATGTAAAATTTCCTCAATTTCAAAATTATTTTTTGTGATCATTTTTTTGAGTATATCTTTTACATATACTATGCCGATAACATTATCAATCGTTCCTTTGTAAACCGGAAAACGGGAGTGTTCGCTTTCTGCGATAATTTTCAAAACATCGTCTTTTGCGGCACCCGATTGAATGAATACAGTGTCGATACGCGGCACCATAATTTCTTTTACCATGATCTCACCGAATTCAATAACTCCGCGGATCATATCTTGTGTTGTTGTTTCAAGTGATTCGTAGTCTTTAATCAGATCATCTTTCTTGCCGAAAATCTTAATCAAAAAACTGTGTATATTCATATAAAATCCCTCATTTTATACTGATAAAATGCGTTCTTCTGATAATTCCGAAATAATATGCTCTTGTAAAAATAACATCGGCTCGGCAGCCAGAGCATCGGCGCTTATATCATGTATGGTATGCTCTAAGCCGTCAAGATGCAGAATGCCGTGTACTAAAAGGCGGCGCAGCTCCTCGTCCTGACTAATGCCGAAGCGTTCAGCATTTTCCGGCAGGCTTTCAAGCGAGATAACTATATCGCCTGCTATATAACGTTCTTCGCCGTTTTCATGTATTGTTTCACTAATCGGAAACGAAAGGATATCGGTTGATTCTTTTTTTTGCCGGTATCGCTCGTTTAATTCTTGTATAAATGCGTTATTGCAGAAAAGAATTGAAATATCCCAGTTGACGCGGTGTATTTTTTCAAGTGTTTTTAAAATAAATTTTTTTGCCGCCTTATCCCAAACAGGCAAGTCCACCGCCTCTGCGGATATATCGACTTTATTCATTGTTTTCCGCCTTTTGAGAATCAGGCGAATTTTGCGTTTTTTCGCCGGGGTCGGATATCTTGGGATAGTCAATTCGTGAATGATAGTAGCTTGCCAAAACACGGACAAAAACTTTTTTAATTATTTCCAGTTCACGAAAGGTTAATTCAGAATCTGCCAGCTGTTCCGCATCAACTTTTTTTGCTATTAATTCGTTGACGAATTTTTCAAGGCGGCTTACGCCGGGTTTATCAAGCGTTCTTACTGCCGCCTCGGTAACATCGGCAAGCATGACAACGGCGGCTTCTTTTGTGCGCGGAGGATTTCCCGGGTAACAGAAATCTTCCCTGTTGACCTCGCCTTCTTTTTTGATCGCTTCATTATAAAAATATGCGATAAGACTGTTGCCGTGATGGCTTGCAATGATATCAATTACTTCATTGGGGAGTCCTATTGCCCTGCCTTTTTCAATGCCAAGCTTAACATGGCTGCGAATAACCGTGGCAGAGAGACGCGGGTTTAAATCATCATGTTTATTATCGTTGTGCTGGTTTTCGACAAAGTATTCCGGTTGATCAATTTTCCCTATGTCGTGATAGTATGCGCCGACACGTGCCAGGAGAGATCGTGCGCCGATCCGCATACAGGCCTCCTCTGCCAAATTAGCGACAAGCATGGAGTGATTAAACGTGCCCGGTGTTTTTTGTGCAAGCTGCCTCATCAAAGGGGCGCCTAAATCCAGTAATTCAATAAGTTTAAAGGTTGTCGCGCTATGGAGCAGATTTTCCAAAACAGGGGTAATGCCCAATACAAGCATCCCTGATGCTATGCCGTTCATCGCGGCCCAGAACACAACAACCGGATACGCAGAAGCATAAGCATTATGGGCCATAAAGATCGCGCTTGTGGTAATGATGTTGATAATGCCGACAATAAGACCCGCTTTTACCATATCCATACGCCTGCGCGCATCGTGCAGGACATAAGCCGCCGATATACCCGAGGTAAGCGCAAAAAGATAAGAGTACAAATCGTAAAAACCGGCAACAAAAACCCCGAAGGGGAGGATCAGCCCCATAATTTTCGCGATACGGCTATTGATCATTATTGAAATTAACATAATGACAAGTGCTGTAGGGATCGCGATTGAACCGGGCATATATTCCGAAAGATGCAACTTGCATAACTTCGCGCTGATAAAATAAAGCGCCGTCAATCCTGATAAAAGATATACTTCGTTATTGTTGAGTTTTTCTCCTGTGGCGCGGTAACCGCAGAGGTACACAAACAGAAAATAGTAAACCAAAATATAGAGAATGATAATTCCGGCTGTCTGATGCAAGGGCAAAATACGCGGGTTTACCGAGATACAGACCACAAGCAACAATGTTAGAAAAGTCGAAAGAGCCATCTGCCATGTCGCCGTTGATTCACGAATTCTTTTTTCGATTATTTGGATTAAATTTTCATATTCTTCGTTAAGTTTCTTTTTCATTATGATTTTCCGGTCAGACGCCGCGCTTCCCTTCGGATTTTGCGGAGACAGGGATAAAGGCGGGTTCGGCCTGCGCGTCATCATAAGCCTGTATGATTTTTTTTATAAGGGGATTGCGTACAACGTCTTCGGTATACAGTTTGGTTATTTTTATTCCGTCTATAGACGAAAGGATTGAAATCGCATGTAATAAACCTGACTCAATGTGTTTAGGCAGATCAATTTGGGTAATATCGCCGGTAATAACCGCACGCGAACCATTACCAAGCCGCGTAAGGAACATCTTCATCTGCTCTTTTGTCGTGTTTTGCGCTTCATCAAGAATGATAAACGCATCGTTAAAACTCCTGCCGCGCATATAGGCAAGGGGCGCAATTTCTATCAGCCTGTTTTCTTCAAGACGGGCAATTGTTTCATAGGGAATCAGGGACTCCATCGCATCGTGGAGCGGACGGAGATAGGGATTTATTTTTTGTTCAAGGTCACCGGGCAGAAAGCCCAAGCTTTCGCCGCTTTCTACAACGGGCCGCGTCAGTACAAGCTTTCTGATTTTTTTTGAAAGCACCATAGAAAGTGCAACGGCAATAGCAAGAAAGGTTTTTCCGGTACCGGCGGGCCCCACGGAAAAATTAACATCACAGCTGCGGATAGCATTGATATAAAGCGCCTGATTGTTACTGCGTGGAAATACCTTGGAAAACGCATGGGGAATTGAAATTATTGAATCTTTCATGTTTCCGGCACCTGCTTCCGTTTCCGCGGCACCGGCCAGAGCGCGTACATAATCGGGAGAAGGAATTTCCCCGTTATGGACAAGGTCAATAAGATTATCCATGACTTGCTTGAATTTTCCCTCGCCTTTTTCGTCAAGCCCGACCGGACGCAATTCATTTCCGCGAACCGTAACACGGCAGGCGAGGCTTTTTTCTATAGCCTTTAGATTTGCATCGTTTGAGCCGCACACGCTTTGCGCAAGATCCCTGTTGTCTAAAATTATTGTAACACCGTCGTGCAAAAACACCTCTGGTATCCAGTATAAGGAGTTTTGTGCTAGTGGTCAAGCTGCGTAGCGCCTCATGTCAACGCAACGTAAAAATGTCCCCTTTTTTACCAACATGAAAAAGATACCGAAAAACAACCACCGTGTGCGGTTTTTCAAATTGCGAACTAGCTATGGCTATTGTAAGACAAGCCTATAAGAGATTATTATCAATATTAAATATTTCTATGAATAAACGGGGGAAAAATGCTTGAACTAACAAAAAAATGCCTTGCCGAAAGGCGAAAAGAGTTTGAAAAAGAAGGAATCAATGTTCCTTCTTTTAATCTTGACGAACTTGTCAAGCGTACAAGCGAAGCGCCTGTATGGATGCATGTAAGTGCGGGAAATCTCTTTAAGGCGTATCATTCAGTCCTTGCCCAAAAACTCATTGAGCAGGGAGCAAGCGATCGCGGGGTCATTGCCGTAGAGCCTTTTGATTATGAGATTATCGAAAAGGTTTACCGGCCCCATGACAACCTCAATCTGCAAGTCGTGATGAAGGCCGACGACAGCCTTGAGACGCGGCTTGTGGCGAGTATTACCGAGGCAATTGCCGCGGACAGCGCCAACACGGCCTCGTGGGAGCGGCTCAAAACCATAAGCCGTGCTGCCTCCCTTACGATGGTAACGTTTGCGATTACCGAAAAAGGCTATGACCTGAAAACTATCGACGGTTCGTTCCGCCCCGATATCATTAAAGAATTCGATGCCGGCCCCGCAAAGCCCGTTCACGCGATGACAAAAATCACCGCGCTGATGCTTGAGCGTTATAAGAACGGAGCGACGCCGATTGCGCTTGTCAGTACTGACAACTTTTCACATAACGGCGACCGCCTGCGTGACGCCGTGCTTGCCGTTGCCCGTGAATGGTTGGCACGCTCTCATGTTGAGCAAGGATTTGTTGATTATCTTTCTAATCCCGCAAAAGTTTCCTTCCCGTTGAGCATGATCGATAAAATTACTCCCTATCCGTCTGAAAAGGTAAAACAGTGGCTGTCGGCCAAGGGACTTGTCGGTATGGATATTATCAAGACCAGCAAGGGATCCGTTACGGCTCCTTTTGTGAATACCGAAGAAGCGGAGTATCTTGTTATCGAAGATGTTTTCCCTAACGGACGCATAGCACTTGAAAAAGCCGGTGCCTATTTTACCGACCGCGAAACAGTTGATAAAGTTGAGCGGATGAAAGTTTGTACCTGCCTTAATCCCCTTCATACGGCGCTTGCGATTTTTGGCTGTCTGCTTGGCTATAATTCTATTGCCGCGGAGATGCGGGATAAAGCGCTCTCTACGCTGGTACATCGAATCGGTTATGACGAGGGGATGCCGGTGGTAACTGATCCGCGTATCATTAAACCGAGTGAATTCCTTGCCGAAGTGCTTACAAAACGACTTCCAAACCCCAATATTCCCGATACGCCGCAGCGTATAGCAACAGATACCTCACAAAAACTTGCCATCCGTTTTGGCGAGACGATAAAACTCTACCAGTCGAATCCCGCGCTTGATGTAAAAAATCTCAAACTGATCCCGCTGGTACTTGCCGCCTGGTGTCGGTATCTTTTGGCCCTTGATGATGATGGAAAGCCTTTTACGCCAAGCCCTGACCCGCTTCTTGCGGATTTACAAAAAATACTGGCGGATGTCCGTTTTGGGGATGCCGCTTCAGCAAAAGGCAAACTCAAACCGATTCTTGCTAACCCCAAGATATTTGCCGTTGACCTTTACGATGCAGGTTTAGCGGATTTGGTGGAGTCTTATTTTGCAGAGCTGATTGCCGGGCCGGGTGCGGTGCGGCGAACGCTTGAAAAATACCTGTAAACCGGTTTTTTATGCGTCATAGCCTTATACCCGAAAGGAAAAAAGCGTTTATCGCAATGATAATCTGTGTTTTTCTGTGGGGTTTTTCTTTTATTTCGATAAAAATTGCTGTCTCCGTTCTGCCGGCTATGACGCTTGGAGCGCTCCGTTTTGCCGTCGCGATTATCGTCCTTTTTGTCTTCAAGATTGCCGATGATAAAAGCGCGGAAAAACGGGGCGAAACAAGAAAGTTTCTCTATGTTTCAGATATCCCCCTCCTTATCGCTTCCTCAATTACCGGAGTGTCAATCTACTTTTTTTTCGAAAACAACGGGGTAAAGATGATAGGAGCCGGGGAAGCCTCGATCATCGTCGGCGCGATTCCTGTCCTTTCAATGATCTCCGAGGCGATAGTTTTAAAATCCCGCATTGTCGCGCGGCAATGGATAGGCGTGTCAATTTCGATAGTAGGCGTTGCTCTTGTTTCAGGCGTCTCCATATCGCTTTCAGGTAAAGGGCTCGGTTATATATATATGGCGTGCAGCGTACTGCTTTGGGTGTTTTATTGTTTTTTAACACGTCCGCTTTTTGCAACACGAAGTCCCGTGTATATTGTTTTTTGGCAGAGTTTTTTCGGTTTTCTGGGGTTTTTACCGTTTATCCTGTTTGAAAAGCCTCTTTTAGCGAATCTTACACCGCTTATCGCAGCCCATATCGCCTTTCTCGGCATTTTCTGCTCCGCCGCCGCATATTTGCTCTATGTGTACGCGCTTGATATCCTCGGTGTTTCAGTGTCATCTTTGCTGCTTAATGTTATTCCGGTTATCAGTGTGTTTGCGGCGTTTTTTCTGCTTGGTGAGCGCTTAAGCGGCCTCCAGTGGTTTGGCTCTGCGCTTACTATTGGCGGTGTTTATCTTGCCTCGGCACTTAAACGACCGAAGAAAAAAAGCTAAAACCCCCTTTGAAGAGAGTCTTCGCACAAAAATCACGCTTTTTGAGAAAAATTTGTATCCTTAGGGAAGGGAAATTTCGGCCTTGCTCTGTAATTCAGGTGTTCCCGCACTTTGCGGAAGTGCGGAACCCTGTTTTTCCAACATGGCACGGTCTTGTTCCTCGCTTGTAAGCGGCCCGAGTGTTCGTACAAACGTAACGGTCGCAATAAGAATTATGAGTATGATAAAAAGCTGCCGCATATACACCCCTCAAGGTTTTTGTAAAAAGAGATTGCGCTGTCAGGAGCGTTCTCTTATTATTTCATTATAGCTTGAGAAGTTCAAGGGGGTTTGCTGCCCGCCCGTTTTTATAAATCGCAAAATGGAGATGGGGCCCGGTGCTGTGTCCGGTACTGCCTGCTTCCCCGATTTTTTCTCCCTGAGTGACCCGCGCGCCCTGTACTATTGAAGTTAGGTTAAGATGAGCGTACAGCGATTGATAGTCACCGTTGTGCGAAATAATGATGTATTTCCCAAAAACAGGACTAAAACCCACGGTCGTTACTTTTCCGTCTCTTGTCGCCTTAACCGGCGTTCCGGTATTCGCCGCAAGATCAATTGCGTTATGATAGCGGCGCTCGCCGGTAAAGGGATCCTTTCTCCAGCCAAAGCTTGATGTAAGCCGTCCGCGGATTGGATAGATGAATAACTCTCCCAAAGCCATCTTCAAATCTTCTGAACGCATCTTTGCGCCAGGAATAAAAAGCTGGCTGTCTATGAAAATATCGCTTGATTGAATGTCATTTGCATCAAGAATTGCGTTGAGCGGCACGCCGAAGCGTTCGGCGATTTCTTCGTAAGTATCGCCCTGTACGACCGTATAAGGGATTCCATTCATATTCGGAATGCGGAGAACATCGCCTTCTTTAATCATTCGGGCGTTTTTCATATTATTCGAGGCAATGACCGCATCCATCGAAAGGATGTGATCGGCAGCAATTTTTGATACGCTGTCGCCTTTTTTTACCGTATAATATTGCCACTCGAAAGTCTCACTGGTATTCACCGGAAGATTATCAGTCTGAAGCCCTAAGACAGTTTCCTCGGCGGCAGAGCCGACTCCGCTCCCTGAAGCGAACTCAAAAAGCTGACTGCGGATACGGGTATCCTCAACGGGTTTGAGTAAGTCTGCATCACTTTGCCAGAGAAGTGCGTTGTAGATAAAAAAACCGAGCACGATACAGGCAAATATAATAAGCATGAATTGAGAGAAGGTTTTTTCGCTGACAGCTTGTTTCAGACCGCCGGAAGACGCAGGTAAAACTTCCTCGGCGGCAGGGGCAGCGGCGTCTTTGTGGAGTCTTGGACTTTCTTCGTTTACCCATCTCCGCATGGATCGTTTTGTGATTATATCGGGTTCTTTATTATCCGTTATAACAGTGCGAACTGCGTCAAGGATTGTTTCAAAACTTCCCTCGCGTGCTTCTTTTTGTCTTCCCTGCGGCTTTTCATGGAATGATTCTTCCCGCATTTCTCCCGATGAAGTCTCGTTGTGGGGGATATTATTTCCCGCAGTTTGGTAATGAAATGGGCTTACCCTTTTTAAGGTAAGATTCTGCTTGCTTTTCAGCACCATTTTCGGGCGGATCACCAAAGACGGCTCTCTGCGTTCAACATGCTGGCTTTTTAAAACATGAGTATAGTTGTTCACCATACTGTTTTATCGGAATTAAACAGGAAGTCCATAAGCAGAAAAAAAATGTCGGACGTTCATCAAAAGAAACGGCACAAGCCATCACAGGGAAAGTGATGGCTTGTGAATATTTGTGCCGGAGTCATTGCCCCCGCTTAGACAAAGGCCTTGATATCCTTGATTATGCCCGGCACATCCAGCGCGTAAGCGGATAAAAGTTCGCCATACGAGCCTGTCTCGCCGAAACAGTCCTTCATGCCCAGAGCCAGATAACGGAATTGCAGGCCGGCAGGCGTAATTTTTTCAAGACAAGCGCTTCCGAAACCGCCGACAATCGAATGTTCCTCAATAGTAACGAGCTTGCCTGTTTTCTTAACTGATGTTTCAAGTACATCGCCTTTTATGGGTTTTACAAAAGGAACAGAAAACACTTCCGCATTGATACCGTCTTTTGCCAGTAATTCGGCGGCAGCAAGCGCGGTGCCTGCCATAAGGCCGGTTGCTGCTATCGTAATATCTTTGCCTTCTTTGAGGAGAAGGGGCATCTTTGTCAAAAAACCTTCGACAGGAGGAAGATCAGGCGCAGCATTTCGGGTAAGCCGTATATAGACAGGATGGGTTTGTCCAAGGGCATATTCCAGGGCAAGCTCCGCCTGCTTGTTATCTCCGGGGACAATCACTTCAAGATTAGGCAGAGCGCGAAATACCGCAATATCTTCGATGGATTGATGACTTGCTCCATCGTAAGAATTGCTTAAACCGCTGTATGCTCCCGCGATAACCAGGGGAAGCTTATTGTAACAGAAATCATGCCGTATCTGATCAATACATTTTAATGATATAAAAATGGAAAAGCCGTTAATAAGCGGGTAGTAGCCGCAGGCTGCCAATCCGCCGGCAACTCCGGCCATGTTTCCTTCTGCAACACCGCAGTTAAAAAAACGATCCGGAAATTCTTTGGCAAAATAGCCGGATTTTGTGCTTCCCATAACATCGGCGTCAAGAACGACCAATTTATGGTTTGTTTTTCCTATTTCGGCAAGTTTTTTACCGAAGGCGTCCCTCATTGTTTCGCTCATAAAGCGGCCTCCTTTGTCTCCAAATCGGCAGATAATTCCGGTCTTCCTTTTTCATAACTTGCATCGTCAATCGGCGCTCCGTGCCATTTGTTTGAATTTTCCGTAAAGGAGACACCTTTGCCTTTTACCGTATTGTAGATTATCACTTTAGGCCATATATCGTCTTTATCAAGCCATTCAAAAGATTTAAGAATATCACCGGTATCATGTCCGTTATAGTTTTGCGGAGCAACATTCCAGCCGAATGCTTTAAACTTATCCGGCAGAGGATCAAGAGGAAGAATGTCCTGCGAAAATCCGTCAAGCTGAACTTTATTGTAATCAACAAGGTAAACAAGTCCGCGTGGTTTATATTTTGCCGCAAAAAGAATCGCTTCCCATGTTGAACCTTCGTCAAGACAACCCTCGCCGGAAAGCACATAAGTCCAATATTTTTTTCCGGAAATTCTTGCTGCAAGCGACATACCGGCGGCAACCGAAAGGCCGTGTCCCAGGGCTCCTGTTGAGATATCAACACCGGGGACAAGCTTCATGCTGGGATGTCCTTGAAGTATGGATCCGAATGTTCTGAATTTCGATAATTCGTCAACGGGGAAAAAACCCCTGTGCGCGAGTATGGTGTAGAAGTTCAGCGATGCGTGACCTTTGGAGAGCACGAATCGATCCCTGTCTTCCCATTGCGCTTTTTTGGGGTCTATTTTCAAGCGGTTAAAATAAAGGGCTGTAACAATTTCTGCGGCAGAAGACGCCCCGCCCCAGTGTCCGGTACCTCTCTCATGAAGAACATCAAAAATGCTCAATCTGAAAAAAGCGGTAAGCGCCGCGAGTTCTTTCGCGTTTAAAGCGGAATCACGCTTTTTTTGCAAAATTTCAGTTATCTTACTCAAAATAAGCCTCCTACTTTAATGAGTATATCATGATTTTTATATTTTGCTAATGGTGGAAGCGTGCACCTAATAAAAAACAGTGATAATTCTTTAGCTGTAATCCGATTTTTAATTAATATAAAGGCTAATACTTCCGCAGTAATTCAACAGGTTTCATTCTCCCTGCACGGAACGAAGGAAAGGCCGAGGCTGTAATAGAACAGATAACGGTAAAGATAACGATGATAAAAACGGTCTTCCAGTCAATGATAATAGGTATTGATTGCAGATAGTACTCCGGGTCTAATAATCTGACAGAACCGGCATTGAGAATCTCGGTAAATATATTAATGACGCTTTCAATACCGTGTATAATCTGATTAATATGAATACCGCAGAGTAGTCCAAGCGTTATGCCCAACACGGCCCCGCTTAGTCCGGTAAGAAAACTGCCTAATAAAAAGACAGCGCTTATCCCCGCAGGGCTCAGCCCGCATGTTTTGAGTACGGCGATATCCCGCTCGCGTTCGATAACGAGCATTGACGTTGCGGACGAGACATTCACCGCCGCAATCAGAACGATTAAGGCCATGATAAAGAGCAGTATCTGACGTGTTGTTTCATACGAGCTATACTGCGCGGGCTTTACCTGTTGCCATGTGCGTGCACGAAAATAATCCCGCAAATCCTTGTTTATGTTTTGTGTGATCTGTTCCGCATGGAGATAGGGATCGTCTATTTTTACCACAAGATATGAATCTGAATATTCAGGGTCAAGGAATTTCTTCCCTGCGTTATAACTTATTACACAGCAATTTGCGTCAATTTCATGATAACCGGATGATATAATGCCGCGCACATAAAACAATTCAGCGTGCGGTATGGTTTTTCCGTCTTCGTTTGTCCGCAGGGTCATGATACGGATTGTCTTTGCGATTTCCGCGCCTGCTTTTTTTGCGAGAGAGGAACCCAAAAGCACATCGTTGTCGTTTTTAATGGCTCCCTCGCCTGCTATTACATCAAGATACTTTCTGCTTCCCTCATCTTCCCAAAAGGAGGGATCAATCGCGCGTATGCCGGTGCCTGTTTTCCCGTGTAAGCCAAGGATAATACCGACTCCGTCTATTTCTTTCCATACCCCGCGTACCCCGTCTCTTTTTTTTACCACAAACTCGGCATCTTCGGACTTAAAGCCCATCGCGGATGCGTTACGGGAAGGTCGAACCTGAATATGGCCTGTTCCGAGTTCCAGAAAACGCTCGGTAATGCCCTGTATCATACCATCGGTAACAATCAGCGTTACCATAATGGGGATTAAACTTAACGCGATACCGGCGGCGGCGGCCAGCAGGTATCGCTCCCCTTTATTGGAACGCCCGAACAGATAACGGAATGCGATAAAAAATTCTGATTTGACTGTATGGAGAAAGCTCATGGCTGTTTTACAACGGGGATTAATGTCCCCCGATACCGAATTTTTTACAGAGCATATCAAGATGAGTGCCGACAAAAAGCGCTCCATAGGCAATGACAAGCGCGCCTATGGTAATGCCGAGCGGGATTAAAAACGACAGCCCGTTTGCACCGGCCTCAGGTAAAAAATCCCCGCCAAAATAAGCGCTGGTAAGCGCAAGCAACATAAAAAATCCCACGATAATCCAGCCGCGCAGCGGAACCATCCGCTGATTTGTTTCAATGCCCGCATCTTCATCTTCGCGCAGTATATCCATGACCAGATCGCCGACATCCGGTGAAGGGGGCATAAAATCATGGTGCATTAAAGTGCAGGCGATATCAAGTTTGTGTACCTCGTGAGCGCAGCTCGAACAGAGGAGCAGGTGTAATGATCTTCGTAAACGGAAGAAATAAGAAATTTCCTCGTCATCATAGAAACTGTCGATAATGGTCTTACATTCCATAGTAGACTCCTTGCAACTCCTCTTAACGATTCTTATCCGAAAGATACATCTTATCTCCCGCAGCAAAAGACCGGCATGGGCTCAAGCCTTTTTATTACAGATCCTTGAGTTTTTCCCGCAAAATCTTCTTCGCCCGAAAGACATAAGATTTTATCGTGTTCACCGGGTAAGCAGTTATTGTCTCAATCTCCTCATACGAACGATCGTAGAAAAAAAACAAATCTATACACGAACGATATTTTTCCGGTAATTCTTGCACAGCCTGCCTGACAGCCTGCCGCACGACCGATTTAACGCTTTCTTCCTCGGGAGTAAGCAAAGCGCTTTCCGCATCATAATTTTCCGC
Organism: Spirochaetaceae bacterium; assembly: GCA_031284645.1. Classification (GTDB taxonomy): domain Bacteria; phylum Spirochaetota; class Spirochaetia; order Treponematales; family Breznakiellaceae; genus JAITXS01. The sequence continues at coordinate 13,627 of JAITXS010000092.1, forward strand.
AAGACTCAAATACTCCTTGCGCCGGTTCACATTATTCAACGCAGTATTATAAGCAATCCGGTAGAGCCATGTAGAAAAACGCGCTGTTCCCTCAAATTGACGGAGATTACGAAAGGCCTTTAAAAAGACTTCCTGCGTAAAATCTGCGGCGTCCTCCCTGTTTCGTAGAAAACTTATCCCCAGTGCGTTGACTTCTCTTTGATGCCTATCCACCAAAAAACGGCAAAGCTCCCGCTGCCCTGAAATGACTTTTTTAACAATAAGATTGTCGTCAAGGTCAAAATCGGATGGAGCGGCTCTCCCTGCCCCGGAGATCAATTTTTTGAACGCCGATCAATGCTACGATTAATGATAAAGAAAAGTAAAAGCGCGCAGCCGCAGGCAAGAGGGATAATGCCACCCAAAAGGGCCATTCCATTCTCGGCAAAAAGCGCGAGAAACACCGTCAAGCAAAGTCCGACAACCGCGAGAAGCAATCCGGCAAACAAACTGAAAGCATCCAGATCGAAATTTTGCGCCTGATACTGTTTCGTTTGAATGATGAGCATTTTTCGCCGGTGACTCCACAATAAGTGAAAAAACACAATCACCGATCCCATGACAATTCCCACAATAGGAATGACAGCAACAATTATCTCTGCGTTACTTGAGTTGTTCATCTATTTCTCTTAATGCTTACTTTATGACACGATTTTTTTTCAAAAAGTTGCGCCGTACCATTTCTTTCCAAAAAAACATTTTCCCCGAAATACTTTCGCATTCCATGATGAAATATAGCATACAAAAATTTCGCTGAAAATTCAAGCGTACGCAGTGCCTAAAAATTAATCCAGCCGAAAAGGGTCAGTTGCCCGGGAACTAAACCCTGGCCGAAATCAGGCCACAGCGGGCACAAGAAATCGTATTGGAAAAAACGGGCGCCCGGCGGGGGTTTGAAGGGCAGAAGTCTGACGTCACACTGAAGGCTGACATCATTGACTTTTGTCCGTATCGGTATATTATGTATTTATGTACACAGATAAAGCTTCAGGATATATTGCCATGCCCCATCCAAATCGGAATATAAGCGGCTGACGCGGTATCAGG
>JAITXS010000024.1 GCA_031284645.1 Spirochaetaceae bacterium
TATACTAAAAACACATCCTGTCAGGATGTCGCTTAAGTTTTCATGAGCTTAAGTTCGGCTAGATTTTTGTTCTTGGGCAACCACCCCTTTTCGGCTAGATTATTTTTTAGGCAATGCGGATGCTTGTCATTATTCCCTGCTTTTGGTATCATAAGGGAAATAACAGACAATCAGAGTATTGTTGCGGCTGTAATATCATTATTTTTCGACGACACGGCTCTTTTTATACGACTGTTCTATAGGAGTAAACATGAAAAAATACATGGCAATGGTAGTGACGTTTCTTTTGTTGTGCACCGCGTGTAAAGGAAATGAAAAAAACGCAACTGATGAGTATTATGTCTTTGACGCCGATGTGAGCTATGCTTTGGGCGTAAATATCGCCTCCGAATTAAAATCACTCTATGCAAAACCGGATTACAAGGCGTTCCTGCAGGGTTTTCAGGACTGTTTGGAAAACAATGAAACTAAAACAAGCCAGACCGAAGGAAACAATCTTCTTAATACTGCCTTTCGCGAAGCCGAAGTTCATGCGGAAAAGATCAATGCCGAAAAAGCCGAAGCCAATGCCGAAAAAGCCAAGATTTTTATGCAGGAGAACGGCAAGAAATCCGGCGTTATAAGCACGGAAAGCGGCTTGCAATATGAGGTCGTCAAAGCAGGGGACGGAGCAAAACCAACAGCAGATAATGTCGTAAGCGTTAACTATACCGGTACTCTCGTGGATGGTACGCTTTTTGACAGTAACAAAGAAATGGGGGCAGCTGTTGACATTCCGCTGAACGGAGTTATTCCCGGTTTTTCCGAGGGACTTCAGCTTATGAGTGTCGGAAGCAGCTATAAATTCTATATTCCGCCGGAATTAGCGTACGGTCCGAACTCACGCAGCCCGATTCCGCCGAATTCAGTACTGATTTTTGATGTCGAACTTGTTAAAATAGAGGAATAACCAAACGGTGTAATCCAATGAATGTATTGTCTGTAATAGCCGAATCATTTAAGGCTCTTTTTAGCAACTCCGTGTTTCTCGCGTCGACATTCACCTTTATCATATCGCAAATTATTAAAGCGATAATTGCCTTGTTTAAACAAAAAAACAAGAGCAAGAAAGAAGTCTTTATCGCCTTGACATGGAGCACCGGAGGAATGCCTTCTTCCCACTCTGCGTTGGTTTCAGCAATGGCAAGCTCCACCGCAATCACCGAAGGACTTGCGTCCACCATTTTTGTGGTCACCCTGTTTTTTGCTTTGGTTATCATACGTGACGCGCTCGGTGTCCGCAGGGCTGCGGGTTTACAGGCAAAGGCGCTTAATAATTTGGGAAGGGACAGCTCCCAGCACCTTGATATTGAATGGCAACCGGTTAAAGAAATTCAAGGACATAGTCCTTTGGAAGTAAGCGCGGGTATTATGCTTGGTATTGTTATTGCCTGTGTTTTCCATTTTTCAAGATTAGCGGTATTTTTTAATGTAGCAGAGTAAGGCGGCTTTTTGATTTCTTTATACGAGGGTTCTCTGTGGTCGCATAAATTGCGTTACTTTTAGTCGAGGCTGTCCTTCTTATGATCTGATGCCTTGTTTGCGGGCGCGTAGCCCCCAACGAGTTCTTAATGATATTTGCCAAGCCGCCTGTTTCTACGGCTCGCCGTCAAAGAGACGTATATGATGTACTCAAATTATAAATATATGATAAAAAGGATATCTTATGGAAAGAGTGTATAATTTCTCTCCCGGACCATCAATCTTACCGCTTCCCGTACTGAAAAAAGCTTCGGCGGAAATGCTTGACGCTTATGGTAGTGGTCAATCAATCATGGAAATGAGCCATCGTTCAAAAGATTTTAAGCCCGTTATCGAAGGCGCGGAAAATCTTTTACGTTCTTTACTCGGTATTCCTGAAGAGTATACCGTGCTTTTTTTACAGGGCGGCGCAAGTTTACAATTTTCAATGGTGCCGATTAATCTTGCCGGTACGGAGAGCGGATCAGGTCAAAAAAAAGCGGCCTTTGTTGATACCGGCGTTTGGGCCGGAAAGGCGATTGATGAGGCAAAAAAATATGTGGATGTCCGTGTCTTGGCCTCGTCAAAAGACAAAAATTACAGCTATATTCCGGCAGCTCCTGCCCCTGAAAAAGATGATGTCTATTATCACATCTGTTTGAATAATACTATTGTTGGTACTAAATGGCATACACTTCCGCCTGTGGGAGATGTGCCGCTTGTTGCTGATGTATCATCATGTATTCTTTCTGAGCCGCTTGATGTAAGCCGTTTTGGATTACTCTATGCCGGAGCGCAAAAGAATCTTGGCCCTGCCGGCTGTACAGTTGTTATTATCCGTAAAGATTTAATCACTCAGGCGCCATCCTGGACGCCGACAATGCTCCGTTATGATATTCATGCAAAAGAAAAATCACTGTATAATACACCGCCGTGCTGGTCGATTTATATTATCTATCTTGTGCTCCAATGGATAAGCGAAACAGGCGGTCTTGAAGCTATGGGAGAGCGGAACCGTAAAAAAGCAGGAATCCTCTACGATGCTTTGGAAAAATCCTCGTTGTTTTATTCTCCTGTTGAAAAAGCCTCCCGCAGCTTGATGAACATTCCGTTTGTCATTCGGGAGAAAGACGAAGCAAAGAAAAAAACAATAGAGGAAAAATTTTTAAAAGAAGCTGCTGAAAACGGCATGATCAATCTTGCCGGACACCGGCTTGTCGGGGGGCTTCGGGCAAGCATATATAACGCGATGCCGCTTGAGGGCGTGGACAAACTTGTTTCGTTTATCGAAAAATTTGAAAAAAAGGTTTAATATGTTCAAAGTTCAAACATTAAATAAAATCGCGCCCGAGGGCTTAGCACTGTTTCCAAAAGACAAATATGAGTTTGGGCCCGATATAAAAGATCCCGATCTGATTATTGTACGGAGCGCGGATTTGTTGAATGCGGTAATTCCGGAAAGCGTGCTTGCGATAGCGCGGGCAGGCGCCGGTTACAATAATATTCCGCTTGAAATTTGCGATGAAAGAGGCATTGTTGTTTTTAATACACCCGGCGCAAACGCCGCATCTGTTAAAGAATTAGTGCTTGCTTCTTTGTTTCTTTCCTCACGGAAAATTATTGACGGCATAATATGGACAAAAGAACTTATTTCTTCGAAAGTTCATATCGGGCAGGCCGTTGAAAAAGGTAAATCTTTGTTCGAAGGCCCGGAAATAAAAGGGAAAACTCTCGGCGTTGTGGGTCTTGGTGCGATCGGTGTTATGGTCGCAAATGACGCTTTAGCGCTGGGAATGGATGTGATAGGTTATGATCCGTATATCTCAATTGACGCAGCGTGGAATCTTTCCCGTATGGTACAGCGGGCGGAAACACTTGAAACACTCTTACAAAAATCGGATTATGTGACTATTCATATCCCGTATAGCGATAAAACAAAGGATCTGTTTAATAAAGAAAAACTGGCCTTAATGAAAAAAGGATCGCGCCTTATTAATCTTGCCCGGGGAGGATTGGCAAAAGAAGCAGATGTTATTGCGGCCCTGGATGCCGGCATTATATCGTCATATATCACGGATTTCCCCACAGATGAACTTATCAGACATAAAAATGTCATATGTTTTCCTCATCTTGGAGCCTCAACACCGGAGGCGGAGATTAATTGTGCGAAAATGGCGGTAACAGAACTTGTCAATTTTCTCGAACACGGCATTATCAGAAATTCAGTGAATTATCCTTCGTGTTCCCTTGAGCAAAAAGAAAAACACCGTCTGATTGTCGCGAATAAAAATATCCCTAACATGGTCGGACAGATTACAACGCTTCTTGCCAGAGAAAACATCAATATTACTGACTTAATTAACCATCATAGAGGTGATCAGGCCTTTAATATTATTGACACACAGCAGGATATAAGTGAAAGACTTATTGATAAACTAAAACACATAGAAGGCATTGTCCGGGTAAGGACAATCACAAAAGGATAGGACTTATCCAAAAACACAGGGGAGCTTTAAGAGGCGTGTCTTTTTTAAAACTCCCCTTACAGTTGATATAATTTGAAATATTTTTTTGAGACCTACGGATGTCAGATGAATATCGCGGAAAGCTCCGCGGCAAAGCAAATTCTCGATAAAAAACAATGGACCGGAAGTAATCCTGAAAATGCCGATTTAATCATCATCAATACCTGTTCCGTACGGGAGACTGCCGAGACACGGGTATTCGGGCGATTGGCTCATTACAAAGCGCTTAAAAAAAAATCCTCCAAACATTTTTTTGTACTTGTCACAGGCTGCATGGCATCACGCCTTGGGCTCTCTCTTATTGAGAGAGGAGCTGATTTTGTTATGGGGACACAGGAAAAACATATTTTTACGGAAATTATTGACGAGATTGAACAGCGCATAGAGCTCATACATGGGGGAAGGCCACAGGCTCACAATGCTCTGCTCCATTCAAATATTCCGGCTCAATATGTATTTTCAGACTCATACTATGAAGAAGGAAGATTGAGCGCCTTTGTGCCGATTATGCACGGCTGTAATAATTTTTGTTCTTACTGTATTGTGCCTTATGTGCGCGGGCCCGAAATTTCCCGTTCACCGCAAGAAATCAAAAATGAAATTGAACTGCTCTGCTCAAAACAGGTGCCGGAGATTACCCTGCTTGGACAAAATGTAAATTCGTATAGTTATCAGGATAAGTCAGACACCATAAATTTCCCTGATTTATTGGAGATGCTTGCCCAGTGGCTGCAAGGAAGTTCTATCCGGCGGGTACGTTTTCTATCAAGTCATCCAAAAGATTTTTCAAAACGCGTTATGGAAGTGTTAAAAAAGCATCCTGTTTTCTGCCGACACATACACCTCTGCGTCCAGCACGGATCAAATAAAATACTTAACTTGATGAATCGTCAATACACACGTGAACAGTATCTTAATCTTGTATCTGAAATTAAAAGTACCATACCGGATATTAGTTTATCGACTGATATACTGGTCGGCTTTCCCGGTGAAAGCGAGGAAGATTTTGAAGAAGTTCTAACATTAATGAATGAAGTCAAATTTTTATACGCATATATGTATCATTATAATCCCCGAAAAAGGAGTGCCGCATATACCTTTCCAAACAGAGTTCCCGAAGATATTAAACTTAGACGGCTCTCACAAGTTATTGAATTACAAAAACAACATAGTGAAGAATTATTACAACAGCGGCTGGGATTGAACGCTCAGGTATTGGTAGAAAGAGAAAGCAAAAAAAACAAAGACGAGCTTCTGTGCAGCGGAGAACACGGCGAGGCCGTTATTTTATCCGGCGATAAATCATTAATCGGGAAATTTATTGAAGTCTCATTTGATAAAGTCTGCGGGAATACCCTGCGTGGACATCTGCTTGTTTGACCCAGCTGTCTACGATCACAAAAACGGAGTTCCGTATTTTTTGTTCCCGCTTATTGTTTTTTGTATATAGCGTCAGCTTTTGAGGTAAACCAATCAAGGACTGCTTGTGCACGTGCTGAAAAAGAAGCTCCTATCCTGTTTTTCATGCCGGGGATGGATAAGGTGTCGGCCATTGAGACCATATAGATCAGTATATAATCCCCGGTGTCAATAACTCCGATAACTGTGCGCAGCTTATTTTTACCGAGTACCGGAATAATACCGTAAGACATGGTCGTTACATTACGCTGAAAAAAAAGAATGAGATCCTTATCAACGGTAAAATCGAAACGATAGATATTGTTTCCAAACGTTAAATCTTTTTGTTCGGCGTATAATGTAAGCGCGTCCGGTAAATTTTGGGGTGTAAAAACAGGATCACTTATTATTTTTTTACTTTCAGGAGAATCAATGAGATGAGATTTTTCATAAAAAAGCCTTGTCCCGTTTCTGCTGTTAGAATAATACCGCAGGCCCTCAAGCGCGCTAATTGCAACAATACCGTTAAATAATTTTGTCCTATCCTCAACTGTCCAATAAGAAGCCTCTGCAGGCTTCTTATAATAACAGAGGCTTTCAATGAGTATGCTCGGCTTTACTTCCGATTTCAGATCCGATATAGCTTTTACAATACGCTCATCATGGGGAATCAAACTGGTGAGCAAATCGTTAAAATGTGCGGCGCTAAGCATTTCCTCGGCAAAGAGTTTTTCTTGTATGTCCTTACTTAACAATGAATCAAGCGAGGGAACGGCAATAAGCGTCTGAGCACAGAACAAGCACATAGCAAAAGGGAGTATATGTTTTCTCATGTTAATATCATGTACAAGCACATTCGAATTTTATTTTCCGGCAAAAACGCATACGATTTTTGTTAGCGCTGAATACGGCATGAAACACGGATCTGTTTATACAGGCCCTCGCCTTCGCTGTTTGTTTCAATATCGTCTGATTCGCCAATAACCGAATGGACCAATCTTCTGTCATAAGGATTCATCGGTTCAAGCAATATCGATTGTTTTGTGCTCCGTACTTTATCGGCAACCGAGTAGGCAAGCCGTGCAAGAGACTCTTCATGGTGTATCCGGTAATTTTCACAATCCAACACAACCTTTGGCTCGCCTTTTCGTAACTTTGCCGCATGTAGATTCGCAAGAAGCTGCAATGCATCGAGATTTTTCCCTTTTTTTCCGATGATAATCGCAGAGTCTTTTGTGTCAATCGAAAAAACAACTTTTCTTCTTTCGCGTTTTTCCACGTGCACCCGTGTCCCCGGATCTATTCTGCTTAGTACGAAGTTTAAGAATTCAATCATCTTGCTTTCAAATTCTTCGTCCGCCGGTATTTCTTCTTGTACAGTCTCCTGCCAGACCCTTTTCACGCTGCGCTTATCCCGCAGCGTCTCCTCTGCCTGATGATCATCGGTATGCAGGCATATTTTTACGTAACCTTTTTTAAAAAGCCCTCCGCGCTGAGCCTCGAGAATTTCAATATCAAAACTATCACGCTCCAATCCTAATTCCTGCATTGCTTTTTCAATCGCGTCTTTTTCCGTCTTCCCTTCAAATTCATAAGTCATAAACTACCTCCGTTTTCTTTTTTTAGGCGGGACAATGACTTTTTTAACCATTTCTTTTTTTTCATTTTTCTCCGCCTTCCTTTTCGCTAAATAGTTATTGATGATCAATTGCTGAACCATCGTTAAAACATTTGACATGATCCAGTAGACCAAGAGACCGGATGGAACATTATAAAGAACGAAGAAAAATACTATGGGCATCATATAAAGCATCATCTTCATCTGCTTGTTACCCGCTTGGTCAGGAGTCTGCGTTACCTTCCCGTATAAAAGCTGGGACCCCAAATACATAAAGGGCAGCAGGCGTATCTCATTCCAGCCTAAAATCGGAAGTTTAAACGGTGCAAAACTAAAGATATATTCCGGCTGTGAAAGGTCAGGAATCCATCCGGGGATAAATATCGCGCCGCGTAAATCAAAATGATTATTAAAAAGATTATACATCGCAAAGAATATGGGAATCTGGATTAGCATGGGTAGACAGCCTGAAAGCGGGTTGTACCCTTCCTTCTTGTATAAAGCCCCCATCTCTGCGTTTAATTTTACCGGAGTATCTTTGTATTTTTCCTGTAGTTCTTTGATTTTAGGCGCTATCGCCTGCATACGGAGCGTACCTTCCGATCCTTTTTTGGTAAGCGGAAATAAAATTAACTTGACCAGCAAAGTTACCAGAATAATAGCAACCCCGTAATTCGGAATTAAGTGATAAAACAAACTTAAAAACCACTTTAACGCCGCTTCAAGCGGATTTAAAATAGCCCAAAAACCACTTGCGTTTGCCGCTGCGGAAAGATCGTATCCGTCAACATGACCAAAGCGGCTTTTGTTGGTATCGTATATTTCAAGTGCACGCGCTGTCTTTGGCCCCATGTAAAAACGAAATACATCACTTTGCACTGAAGCATTAAACGGCGGCCGTTCTATAAAAAGACGCGAAGCAGAGCTTAAACCCTTTTCAGGGTCCATTGAAAAAATATAATTATACGGGGTTTTATCGGGGATAGCGATAAACGCAAAATATTTGCCGGCAATTGCGGCCCAAGAAATTGAGGAATCAACCAGTGCGTCTTCCGAGAGAGCCACTTTTTGATTTTTCACCTTCCCGTTTACCGACACAAGATAATGTCGATAATCCTGTCTTTCATCTAAAACAGTGAATTTGGGGCCTATCTGCGGGCCAATGGAAAGGGTATAGGCAAAGTCGCCATTTTTTGTCTGAAAATTCAATTCGGGGATTGATGCGCCGCCGTCAACCGTGATGACAAGCTCAAACATATATTCATCCGGAACAAAACGCCATTTCTTTATCAGCCGGAATGGTTTCCCCCTGATTTCGTAATCGGCAGTGAATTCCAGTTCGGTATCTGAAATTTGCCGAGTCTGAAAAATCGAATTGTCGATCTGCGCCTCTTTACCTCCGAAGGCAATACCAAAGGCATGAGCCTCTCTGTCTCCGTGTAACACCATATTTACGCTGTCTGTTCCGTCCTGATGCTGCTTTAATTTTAACGATACCAAATCACCGCCGGCATTGGTAAAAAGCGCTTCAAACAAATCGGTATTAATGGCAAAAAGCTGTTCTTCGCCGGAGATCTGATCAACTCTTCTTGGAACGAGGCTAAAAGTTTCTCTGTTTGTTGTCCCTTGAGCATCAACGGCTCCCGCTGTTGCAACGGACGCCCCCGAAGAGACGGCTTGCGATCCGCCGTCTGCGGATGAACTCTGATATTGCTCACTTGTCGGTGCTCCGCCGATTTCGGCCTGAGTTTTCGGCGGAAAGAATACCAAGGCGATAAAATAATACGCTACGATAACGACCATCGAAATAACTATTGCTAAAATTGTTTTTTTTTCCATCAATCCTCAATTATCTTTTATCTTTCAAAAAAATCCGTTCTAAAAATTTATAATGTAAAACGACTGCCTTATGGCACCGGATCGTACCCGCCTTCATGAAAAGGATGGCATCGAAGCAGTCTTTTAAGCGTTAAAATCAATCCATGAGTAACGCCGTGTTTTTCGACTGCTTCACGCCCGTACGCAGAACATGACGGATAAAACCGGCAGCAACGTGGTTTATGCGGGGAAATAATCTGCTGGTAAAGCCAAAACAAGGAAAGTATCAATTTCTTAATTGTCTTTTTCATTTCGGTCAACCATATCCGCCTTGCGGAACAAGATTTCAAGCTGGGCTAATCTTGATTTTAAACAAGCTTTTTCATCAGGATAAACGAGCAGGGCCATGTCAAGCCCTTGCTTTAAAACAACACGAAGATACCGGTATGCTTCCCGTCCCAGACGCCGTGCTCTGTTTCTTTGAACGGCATTGCCGAATTTTCGTGAAAAAACAAATGCAATACGATTATATTCATAAGGAACAGTCTCCCCGACCTCATCCTGCCTCTTGTTTCTTTGAATAAAAAAAAGTCTTGCACCCGCGCATGATACGCTTTTACCGCGCTTAAAAACCATACTGATATCGGAAGAGCTTTTTAAATGCTCTTCTTTTGGGAATCCGAAAGACTTTCCCCCTGATTTCATCTGCTAATACGGCTTTTTCTCATCCGCAACGCTTAACTTAAGCCGTCCTTTGGCCCGCCTTCTCTTTAAAATAAGACGTCCACCCTTGGTTTTCATCCTTGCACGAAACCCGAATTTTCGGTTCCGTTTTACTTTACTCGGCTGATATGTCCGCTTCATTGGACTTTTCTCCTTAAATATTGTTACCCTAAAATGGGTATAAGTTGACTTTGTATGATAAAAAGTTTATCTAAACCGGAGCCTTCCGTCAAGAGCCCGCAGTGCCTCATGTCAACGCAGTGCCTCATTGAAAAAGTAACCCTGAAGGGATTTTGCCTCATTTAGAAAAAGTAACCCAAATTATAATGGTTTCCAAAACAGGGGGAACAAATGGGGTTAAAAATGAGTGAAAAAAAGGCAGTTACCCAAGAGGTTTGCCGGAGGTATCGGGCCCGAATTGCAGGGAAAGATCAAAGATTCTTGACGGGTTTTTAAAAACGACAAGGTATCGCAACCGGAACATAGAGCTAAAGTTGCTTTTTCCAAGTTAGGGTTTGGGGTCTAAATAGGGTCGAAATAGGGTCTTGGGTCATGGGTAATAGGGTATAGACTTTACCAGAAAGCCCCTACCCTTATTAGGGTAACGGGGGATAGGGTATTGGGTATAGATTTTACCAGATATCCTCTGACCTATCCCGAACTCTCCTAAACCTTTGCTTCGGGGTCTAAATAGGGTCTAAATAGGGTAAAGGGTTATGGGTATTGGGTATAGTTCTTATCAGAAAGTTACTACCCTTATTAGGGTAATTGGGTCATGGGTAATAGGGTATAGACTTTACCAGAAAGCCTGTGCCATGCCCAACTCCCCTTGACCCATGTTTCGGGGTCTGAGTAGGGTAATGGGGTCAAAATAGGGTCGTTGGGTAAAGGGTATAGTTCTTATCAGAAAGTCCCTACCCTTATTAGGGTAAAGGGTTGGGGTATGAGGTTTAGATTTCATCAGAAAGCCTGTATCGTCCCGAAGCCCTTAGCTCTTTGCTTCGGGGTCTAAATAGGGTCTAAACAGTGTCTAACTAGGGTCTAAATAGGGTAAAGGGTTATGGGTATTGGGTATAGTTCTTATCAGAAAGTCCCTACCCTTATTAGGGTAACGGGGGATAGGGTATTGGGTATAGATTTTACCAGATATCCTCTGACCTATCCCGAACTCTCCTAAACCTTTGCTTCGGGGTCTGAATAGGGTAATGGGGTTAGGGGTCTGGGGTATAGACTTTACCAGAAAGCCTGTATCGTCCCGAGGCCCTTAGCTCTTTGCTTCGGGTATGGGATAGCGGATGTCTGATATTACTATACCCCATACCCTAGACCCTACTACCCTTCTTTAAACCCTAGCGCACACAGAATGCGGGGACAACGCCGGGGCTGGAGTTGAGGGGGTACACATTGGAAGACACTCCGTTGAATAGGAGGCAGCATTGTTTGGAATCGTTTTCAGCAGGCGATGCTTCCCAATAATCACTCAGACTGCCAACACCAGGCTTCATACTCTTTACCGTGCTTCCCTTATAATATTCCAAAAATGCCTGATTATACTTTGTTTCCAGATCCCTATTTGATTTTCGTCCGACTCCCTTTAGCTCCCACTCGGTGGTTATCCAGAGCTTGTCCTTAATCTCATCAACATCAGTTTGTGCCGTATTGCTTATCGCCCGATTTGGCGCCCAGATGATATCCGTATCCATCGGCACTCCGGCCGCTATTAAACCCTTCGTAAAATTCCCCTCGGCCTCAGCATCTTCAGGACTTGACGATACCTTCACCAGATAC
>JAITXS010000036.1 GCA_031284645.1 Spirochaetaceae bacterium
AATTCCTTTATGATTGACCGGCTTAAAAAATATGAAGACCCCTTGTATTATCAGGGCAAGTCATTTTTGCTGCTGACACAGGCTGAATACGCCGAACTGAAAACCGAAACGGAATTTAAGCAAAAAAACGCGGAGTATGCGGATGACGTTTTTCCTGTATTTATTTATCTGTCTGCTTCGGACATTTTTGAAAAGTTTATAGACGGAACAACGAGGAAATTAACCCAATCATATTTCATTTCCGGCTGTGTTTTTAACATAAAAATTCTCACGGACGGGAATATAAAGTGAAAATTGCACTCACTACAGATAAAATACCTACTCTGGGCATTGTTGTTCCGTGCTTTAACGAGGAAGAAGTATTACCGGAAACAGCGAAACGTCTGGAAGAAAAAATCAATAGCCTTTGCGCGAAAAATTATATTTCAGAAAACTCAAAAATAGTATTTGTTGATGACGGCTCAAAAGACGCAACATGGGCAATGATCAGTAACTTGTATAGAGAAAAACCGAATTTATTTTGCGGCATTAAATTATCAAAAAACAAAGGCCATCAAAACGCTTTGCTTTGCGGACTTTTAACGATAAAAGAGTATTGCGATGTCGTCATTTCAATGGATGCAGATTTACAGGATGATATAGAAATTATAGACAAGATGCTTCAAAAGCATAAAGACGGCTGTGAAATAGTGTATGGAGTTCGTGAAGACCGAAAACAAGATACACGATTCAAAAGGATGAGTGCTTTAGGTTTTTATTCTTTTATGAAATTCCTCGGCGTTGATATTGTTTATAATCATGCTGATTTTCGCCTGATGGGGAAAAAATCGCTTGATGCGCTTGCTGAATATCGTGAGGTAAATCTCTTTCTCCGCGGCATAATCCCCATGCTCGGATATAAAACAGGTATAGAATACTATAGCCGCGCAGAACGTTTTGCAGGGGAAAGCAAATATCCCTTGAGTAAGATGATTAAATTTGCATTTGAAGGAATCACCTCGCTGTCGATACAGCCGATACGAATGATCACATGGTTAGGCATTATCCTTTTCGGTGTAAGTATCGCCATGATTATTTATTTTATAACACGCCATTTTTCAGGACATACCATAAGCGGATGGTCGAGTACGATTGTATCTCTTTGGGCAATAGGCGGCTTGATTCTGCTTGGTATCGGCATCGTAGGCGAATATATCGGTAAGATTTATCTTGAAACAAAACAACGTCCCCGCTATCAGCTTGAACAATTTCTTTATGGCGGGGACAAGACTGATTAGATAGCAGGTTCTGACAGGTTGCGCTTTGCTGCCTTTTTGTATCCACGGAGGAATATGACACGAATTAACACGCAATCAAATATTTTAAAAACGGGAATTGTCGGCTTGATTGCCCTTTCATTTTTTATACTAAATGTCTGGACGCCCCTTATAGCCGATGACTTTGGCCTTGCGTTCTCTTATGGCAGCGGCAGCAGAATAAGATCACTGTCTGATATTTTTGTTTCACTCTATCATTATTATTTTGTGCACGGCGGAAGATTGATAGCTTTCTTTTTCGGGCATTTATTTTTATTATCAGGCAAAGCATGGTTTAATTTTTTTAATACAATTATGTATTGCTGTTTTTTATTCCTTATCTATTTTCATGCATTTGGCTCAATAAAAAAGTTTAATCCGTTTGTTCTGCTTGCTATACATATACTTGTATGGTTTACCGTTCCTTCGTGGGGAGAAGATTTTCTGTGGTTAAACGGGAGTGTTGTCTATTTATGGCCCGAGGTATTGGCGCTTTTATTTTTAATACCATACCGGAAAAAAATGGATAATCCTTCTTTTACGCTTAATTTATTTCTTTCTGTATTATTTTTTGTACCCGCTGTTATCGCCGGATCCGGTAATGAAACTTTGGGAGCATCGCTGATTTTCTTATTACTTACTTATTTTATTCTAAAAATAAAAAAGAGAGAAAGTTTTGCGTTTTTTGAAATTTCCGGTTTGATTGGTTTCCTTGCAGGCTTTATCATTTTGTATATATCACCGGGCACTCACAGCAGGGCGGCTAATCTTGATATGGGGCAACAGTATATTCATCTATCAGGTTTGATAAAATTTACCGCCCTTGCAGTATGGCGATTTTTTGAGAGCAGTACTGTTTTGTTCGGAGTCATTGTGTTGTTGTGTATTGAATTAATATACCGGCAGAAGCAAAAGATAAATATAGTATTCGTGTTGTCTTTTATGATTGCCGGTTTATTTGGTTTTATATCAATGGCGGCAAGTCCTGAATTTCCTTCCCGTGTTTCTTTTATCGGCGTTATTTATTTTTGTATAGCTCTTCTGTATCTTGTTCATAAAACAATCGTCCTCTCTGAAATACCCGTGCTTCTGCGTCGAAATATTCCTGTTTTGTTTATAATAAGCTGTCTTGCGTTTTCTTTTTCTTTTGTAAATGCAACAAAAGATATTTATCAGATTCATGCACGCTGGGAGCGCCGGATAGCTTATATCCTTAGTCAAAAAGAAAAAGGTATACTTGATGTAGAAGTAACTGAACCCATACCGACGTCCGTTGCTTATGGCGGGAAAGTGGCATATCAAGCCAATAAATATATGGCGCGGGGTAATGACATTACAACTGATCCCACCCGTTGGCCCAATATCTCTGTAGCTGCGTATTTTGGCATCAATTCAATATGCGGAATAGAAAACGGCGATGAGATTTGGTAAACGGACGAACTTAGTAAAGGGGATGAGGTGTATCTCAAAGGGTAGTAGGAAAGAATAGGGTAGTAGGGGCTAGGGTAGAGGGTATTGAAGTGATCAGACATCTTTACCCTCTCCCCAAAACCCTAAGTCAGGGTAGGGGTTTTCTGATAAAATCTCTACCCTCTACCCCAATCACCCTACTTTTATTTTTGAGCATTTCCCTGGCTTCTTGGGGAGTGTATCCCTGTTCAAGAAGTTCACACAAGCTGTCAATCCCCTCTTCGCGGGCAACTTCCAGGGCATCGTCCCAATTCCATTCGGTAAATAGCATATTGTTAACCTCCGTAGAGTTTTCTTCCAGAAAATCTTTTAAAATACCATGTTC
>JAITXS010000084.1 GCA_031284645.1 Spirochaetaceae bacterium
ACTGGATAGATATGATTAGCGAATTAATGGACCGTAACATGCAGATTTCCCGGCAGCACCGGGGTCCGCATGGATACCGGCAGGGTGATTTCGATGGATTGGGGGATTACTGTAGTCAGATCATGGTATTGAGCGGCTGAAAAAAATGAAATGATGCCTTCGGGAATGAGGGCTGCAAGGACCTCTATATCATTTAGGGTTTCCGTAAGCGGCTCCCAAACGTAGTATCCTCTTCGGACTTGTGAAAGATTCCCCGCCTTAATCATTTCGGCAATATCTTTGCTGCAAAACTTAGCAGAACGCAGGTTAGCCGATCTAAGAATAGGCCCATCGGCCTTAAAAAGCCCCTCCAGTTTTTGAATGCGTATTGCAGTCATATTTTACCCTCAAAATGTATGTATTAACATCTAATACGATACATTTAAAATATAATGGGTAATGTTAATTATATCAAGAGACAATTAAAGGCCATCAGCGATTTTACTTTTAGAAAATATCTGATAAAATACAGGAATGGGACGAGGAATAGTACCGGGGCAGTTGAGCCTCTTTGAAGAAGCCGGGGAACAATCAAAGGCACCTCTTCGGAGGTGTCTTTTTTTCTATTTTATGTCCATCGAAGGCACCCGGACAAAGGCGCTTTTTTCGCTCTATGGATCAGCTTTTTCGTCGGAAACCTTGCCCAGTAGTTCCAGCGAGGAGTTTATCAGAGCAGACATATCCACGGTCAGCTTATCGACAATCCCCTTAATATCTGCGGCAACAGGGTTTTCCGGGCTAAAAAGGTCCCGGACTTCCACCCCCAGAGCGTTGGTCAGTTTCACCAATATATCCGGATGAGGCCACCGCTCGCACCGTTCAATAGACCCCAGGTGGGTTACAGAAATTTCCGCTTTTTCCGCCAAAACCTGCTGTGAAAACCCGCGAAATGCCCTAAATTTTTTTAAATTATGGCTCAAAAGAACACGCAGGCTATCCCCGTCCACTATGACGTACCCCTCAACAGGATAATAAAGACCTCTTGACTATTGATAAACTTACAGATAAGGTTTTCTACAGCCTTATCTAGGTATATTTAAAATCGTTCAAAGGTCGCCTGGCAGGAGACCCCAAAGGGCTTTACGGCCAATATAGTGGTTCAGACAGGATTCGGAGGCAGGTTTGACTAAGAATACCGGAAGAAAATCCCAGGCTGAGGAAAAAAAACCAAAAACCGAGGCTACACAAGCCGAAATTGACGAATTCTCAGCCCAGATCAGCGATCTTGTAGGCCGAACCGCAGGCAGTGTAAGCTGTATTTTAGGCGAATCAGATAAAACAGAATAGGAGGAATTTTTATGCCAGAGTTTACAGATGAAGATGCCGAATCGGAATTACACCGCTATGCAGGGGATGTAAACAAAAATAATGTGGGTGATATATTAACGAAAGAATCCTCGGTATTCAGTAAGGTACGCGGGCCGCTTGAAAAATTTGGCAAGGATATAAAAGATCTGTTTTCCATGGTTAAAGATTATTGTACCGGCGATTATAGGGAAATTCCATGGGCAACTATTGCTTCTATAGTTGGCTCGCTTGTGTATGTATTAAGCCCCATCGACCTTATTCCCGATGTTATTCCTATACTGGGTCTTTTAGACGATGCTGCGGTTATTTCGCTATGTTTAAATTCGCTTCATGATGATATCAAAAAATATGCAGAATGGAAAAAAGATCAGCCTTTAGTGCAGGAAACAGAGGCGGTCGATATAGAAGAAACCGTGCTGTATCTTGATAACCCTGACGCCCGCGTCAGGCAGCAGGAAATGCACGCTGCTGAAATGGACCGTATTGAAGAAACACAAAGGCAGCAAATAAAACTGCTTAAAGAAACACTGGAAAAAACTGTTGAACAAACGCTTCAGTTAACCAACGCGCAGTCCCTTTCAAATTCAGGATCCTATAAACAGGAAAATACTGAAATTGAAACAATACAAAAAATACACGCAAAACTGGAAAAGAAACGCAGTGATTTCAGGAAGACCACTGCTGAACTTGAACAATGTATACGGGGAACTGCGGAAGTGGGTTTTGCCATTATGATCAGTGAAATCGAAAAAATAAAAAGCAATACCGGCCTTTTTATAGATTTGCCTGGGGTCAAACAAAAATATGATAGCTTTGTACAGCATCTGGACGGTTCGATAATTGATGTTGTTACCAGGCGGGTTTCCCTGGCCGATGCAGAATGCGCAAATATTCTTGCCATACATTCTATTGACGAAAGAGAACAGGCCCTTGAGAAATTTCTTGAAGGGGTTCTTGTACAGGGCGTGAATAATGCCAAGGATTGCCTTGACATGCTTATGTGGGATACCCTTAACATGGTATCTTTTGTTGTTACTAACAGGATCGAAGATAAAAAGCAGGAAGTGCAAAGAGCCGCAGAAGAATTTGCTTCCATGGGGAAAAATTTATCGAATAGCGAAATAATAGCTAAAGACAAGCAGTATAAAAATGACCTTGCCTGCCTTGAGCAATTTTTAAAGCTCGCGTAAAGCGTATAAAATAAAGGAGAATATCATGGCTAATCAATCTGCCGCTTTTGTCCAGAAAGCCGGCGAACTGCAGAATGCATTCAAAGAGGTGCAAAAACTTTTCCAGCCGGATTTTATTAACCGGTGGACAAAGGAAGTAGAGCAGTATAAGGAATTTGCGGAAAATCCGGTATTTCAAGTAGCTGTTGTCGGCGCCATAAAAGCCGGGAAATCAACGTTGCTTAATGCGATGCTCGGGGAGGAACTTACTTCAACCGAAGTTACCCCCGAAACCGCCTCCCTTACCATTTTCAAGTATTCACCCGAAAACTATGTCAAGGTTAAATTTCTTAGCCGCCTTGAATGGGATGAACTATGGGCATCGGCTACAAAAAAAGCCGACAGCATCTTTGCAAAAGAATTTCAGAATGTGAACGGTGAACGGTATGTGAATGAGTGGGCCGGCCACAAGGAAATTGAAGAAAAATTTTCTTCAATAGAAAAGCTTAAAACCACCATTAAGCGTTACAGTTCGTCAAAAAGCGGAGAACATTACTTTGTCAAAGAGCTGGAAATCGGCCTTTCGCAATTCCCTGATTTTTTGCCCAGGGAAATAGTCCTTGTTGATACACCCGGCCTTGACGATGTGGTGCCTTACCGTTCTGAAATAACTACCCACTATATCAGCCGCGCTAACGCCGTTATCGTGTGCGTTAACGCCAAATTCCTGGCAAATGAACAGTATGTTACCCTTACCAAGGTATTTGAGCAGGTCGGAAAGGGCAAGAAAATTCTCGTGCTTGGGACCCAGGCGGATACTTTTCAAAATCCAAAACGGGATTGGGAAAAGCAAAAACTGGAATGGGAAAAATACTTGGAAGATCTTTATAAAGATCCTGCCCTGATGCGTAAAAATCTTATAGGCGTTTCTTCGTATATTTTTTCTTTGATAAAAAAACTTGAGGCAGGGAAAGATATTCCGGATACGGATATTACCAATATTGCGCAATTTGCCAAGGGCAATGAAATAAACATCCCTTCTCTTGTCAGTAAGGAAGATATATTAAAAGCCGCAGAAGACGGTAATGTTGACATGGACAGATTGCTGGCAAGAACCCAGAAAAAAATCATTAAGGAAAAAGCAGCGGATCTTCTTGCCTGTACGAATATTCCCGCTTTCTTTAACGCTTTAAATGACGGGCCGCTGCAGGACAGCACTGTTGAGCTGCAAAACGATCTTACCTACAAATATCAAAGCATAGAAAACGAGGTAAAGAACCAGGCGCTGGATGTAAAAGCCTCCATAGAGGAACAGGTAACAATTTTGAGCGGTACTGTTGAAGAAAAGGAAAGTGCCATACGGCAGAAAGGGGAAGAGTTTAAAAATTTAAGTAAATATGCAACGGAAGTCGAAGATTCTTTTACCGAAATGAGGAAAAAAGTAAACGCCGCAATTGAAGACGTAAAGTCAAAACTTGACTCAGAGCTTAAAAAAGTGGTAGGGGTTTAATTATGGGAAGCAAAGGAAGCGGCGGAGGAAGGACCGTTTATCGCGACGATCCGAGCGCAAGACGATATCAGCAGGAAGCGCATGACAAGGAAATGAAGCGCCTTGAAGAATCGCATCAGCAGCAGATGAAAATTCTTCAGGAGACAGTTGAAAAAACAGCCAAGGCGCTTACAGAAATATCCAACGGCCGTATTGTCGCCGAACAGCGTTATGATAAAAATACCGCAACCATCCAGGATACCCAGGATATTCACCGTAAACTCGAAAAGAAGCGCAAGGAATTCCAGCCAATCGCGGCAAAGCTGGAAGAAACGCTTAAGGAGACGGCGGAAAGCGGTTTTAACTTGATATTAACCGAAGTTGAACAAATTAAGAATGATACCGGGCTTTCTTTTGATATCAATGCAATGAAGCAAAAGGCTGATAATTCTATAAAAAAGATGGAAGGTTCCATCGGGGAAATTATCAACCGGCGCGTTGCCCTAAGCGAACCTGAATGCGCTGATATCTTGGAAGAGGAGTCCGAAGAAAAACGCGAACAGGGCATCCAGGTTTTTCTAAATAAGGTGTTAAAGGAAAGTTTCAAGAATTCAAAGGCAGGTATTGAAGAAGCCATGAAAGAATTAATAGACATGGTTTCGTATACTGTGACGAATAGGATTGGTGATAAAAAACAGGAACTGCAGCATGCCGCAGAAGAACTTACTTTTATGCAAAATGCCCTCTCGGAAAGCGAGATTAAGGCGAAAGAGAAACAGTACCAGGGAGAACTTGATTCTCTTGACGGATTTCTTTCATCTCTTGGCAAAGGGGTTGAAGCCACAGCAAGATGAAATTCGATATTGATCCTTCAACACCGGAAGAGGTTCGTTCCCTGGTAAATAAATACACCTGGGATTATCCGTTTGAGCTGGGCAGCGAGGAATATTTTCTTGTAAAAGAACGCCCGCTGCCTGGAATTCAGCTTGAGAATCCTGCGTGCCTTATTTTGAGCATAAAAGAATTATCCTGCGATATAATTCTTTTAAAAGACGGCGGACGCATGTTTAATTTTCTGGATCTGGCAGCGGCGCTGTATAACCGGCCAGTAAATGAGTATCATTTTTGGGCAGAGAGAAGACTTGGTAATAAATACCGTTTTATATGCGGCCTTTTAGGCGGCACCATGTCTGAAAAGGACGGCAGATGGTATTACGCCATAAATACAGCCAGGGCGCGTGAAAAATTTTTTAAAACGGTATTACATAGATTGCGTGTCAGGCACATGCCGCTTTGCAGGGATCTGCAAAATTTTATATGTGCAAAAGCAGAAGAAGCATTTTCCGCAATCATGGAAACTGCGAAGAAAATACCATCATTGGATTCTTCCTATAAAGAGCATATTCATAAAAAATTTGAACACTATGGAGAAAGCGTAAAAAATGGCATAGCAAATGCCCTGGAAGACCGCATTAGTGAACGTAATGAAGAATGCATAAATCTTATGCAGGAAGAAGATGGCGGAGAAAAGCTGAAAGATCATATACAAGAAGTCATCAGCCAATCCGCCGGTGATTTTTTAAAAGAATTAAAAGACCTTGCAGCAGGAACGCTTGCCTATCTTGAATTTAGCAAAAATAAGTCCATTGAAATGAACCGGATTGAAAAAGAGAAAATTGATATAAAACGGCAGGATTTGCAGAAATGGGCTTTCAAAGAGGTGCCTTTTGCTGATTATTTTATGAGTTTGGATAAGCTCCATCAATTTTTACATATAGAAGAGAAAAAAAGAGAGGCTGCATCCTGCAGGGGCTGTGCGGACTGGAAAGAGGCAGAAGAATTATGCGTCCTTTATAAATGCAATATATCCATTCTTCCATTCAGTTGCAGCCATTTTGCAATAAAAAAATCAAACACGGCAAAAATATTAAAAAATATTGATGTATCCTCTGTTATCCGGGAAAAGTGCGGGAGCTGCGCCTATTATTTTGAAAAAGATTCTGTCTGCGATTGGCTTAAAATACCGGTAAATGATGGGGTGGCTAAAAATTGCAGCCGCCATATTACAGCAGGAAAATTGTTCCCCTATTGCCCCGGCTGCGGCAAAGCGCTTCAGGAAACCTGGGAATTTTGCGGTTATTGCGGTGAAAAGCCCTACAAAGGCAATCATTACAGGAGCGCCAATGAAATGTTTAAATATTGCACCCAATGCGGGAAAATTATGAATAAAAACGATGGTTTTTGCGGCTATTGCGGAACAAAAGCTTATGCAAACTGATGAGGCAGAGAAACAAACAGTTTACGGCGATTTGATAAGCGCCATAAAATTATATTTAGAAATTAGAAAGGAGGAGTGTACTATGAAATGTCCCCAGTGTGAAACGGAACTTGAAGAAGGCCTGAATTTTTGCCCCCATTGCCAGGCAAAATTGAATCCGGAAGATGATGGAGTGGAAAAATCTGCCTCAGCTACAGGGGGTGGCAAAAAGATATTAAGTCCCCGGTTCTTTAACAATTTTGAATATATAAACTTATTGTGCCTCTTACAGTCAATAGATGGCGAAATAGACTCAGGTATTCAGGAAATGGCTGAGTTTATTATTGATGAAAGTGAATTTAAAAACAAAATAAACGTTATTAGCCCCGGCGATATAAGTTATTATCACGGCAAAATGAAAAATTTTTATCTGGATATCACTAATAACGCCTACTTTAAGCCTCATTATATTGAGCTTAGTAATACTGTATATGTTGATACTGTAACTGAAATAATATCAAATACGCTTTCTTTTACTAATTTTGCCAAAAAGAGAAATGTTGGTGATGATGATATGTGCGATCTTTTCATGAGTACCCTTTATGAAGCTGAACTCGGTGACAGGTATCCTTTTGACAGCCTATTAAATTATATATCTATTTCTTTAATGCCTATATCAAACAGAGACGATTTATCAGCTTGGAGAGATTATTTTGATGATATAGTTCTTGGGCTTTTGGAATATGTTATGACCAATGATATTTATACAGGAGGGAACAAGCGTTTTATTCAGCATTTTGCCCGCCGATGGAGAATCTCGGCTTCCCAGTTTACCATTCTTGAAAATATTGCCGCCGCCCTTGCGGGGATTGAAAAACAGAGGCAAAAAATAACGGAAAGCGACGAACCGTATAAACAGGTACAGAAGGTTCTTGCTGAACTTGCGGGGCAGGAAGGAACCATAATTGATAAATATGAAGCCTTAAAAATAAACGGTTTATCTTCCTCCGGCGGAATTGGTTACGGATTGGATCTGATAGACAATGTCTCTCGGCCAGATGATTTTGAAGACTGCAATTTCATGAGGTTACTGAAGGTATAAGACAGGCCTGTTTATGACAGCTTTTCATAGCAATTGGACGGCGCCGTTTTTTGCGCGAAACCATGGAGGATCATATTTCATGGATGATTTTGAGTTATTAACCACCATATTGTCCGCCCTTAAATGGCGGCAGCTTAATGGGAATATTAAAATGATAACCGATGAAGCAGGCGCGCTTTATTATCAAAAGTTAGGCATTGAACATATATGGGATTTGGGTATAGATACCACTCTTGATAAATTCAGGGATTATGCCATAGATCCTGCTATATTCTGGGCGGCGGGTAAAATACTTGCGCTAGGGGAGCAAAAAATTCCGGTGGCTATGCTTGATACGGATTTTGTTGCCTGGGTTAATCTCGAAGAAAAATTGGAAAAAACCAAATTGGCGGTTATTCACCGGGAAGATATTGATGCGAAGATATATCCCGGTGTTGAGTATTTTAATTTGACTGGAAATTATACATTGCCGGAATGGGATTGGACAGTGCTTCCCTGTAACACTGCATTTTTGTATATTAATGATGAAAACCTGAAAGAGTATTATACGGAACAGGCAATAAATTTTATGAAAATTACCCCTGCTGTTTTTGATCCCCTGACCTTTATGGTTTTTGCAGAACAACGATTGCTTGCCATGAGCGCCCAG
>JAITXS010000184.1 GCA_031284645.1 Spirochaetaceae bacterium
CCGGGTCCAGCCGTATCGCCTGATCGTAGTCCGTTATGGCCCGGTCATAGTCGCCTTTATCGCGATAAACATTCCCGCGATTGTAGTACGCAACCGCATCATCCGGGTCAAGCCGTATCGCCTGGGTAAAGTCCGCAATCGCCCGGTCATAGTCGCCTTTATTGATGTAAGCACTCCCGCGATTGTAGTACGCATCCGCATAATCCGGGTTCAGCCGTATCGCATGGTCGTAGTCCGCTATGGCCCGGTCATAGTCGCCTTTATCGAAATAAGCATTCCCGCGATTTTTGTACGCAACCGCGTCATTCGGGTTATGATTTATAACTTCGGTAAATTCCTCAAACTCTTCGTCCATAGTATTTCCCTCCTCCAGCTTAGATTAATCGCAACCGCCCGCCCAGGCTTGGGACGGTATCCCGCCATAATTCTGGACGGTCAGGCTTGTTCTCCGGGTCAAGTTCGCAAGCTTTGGCGTAGTCCGCGGCAGCAGCCTCATAGTCATCATCAAGGAATTTGAACCTTACGCCCCGGCTGAAATAGGCATCGGCGAGGGTTTTCTTATAGAGCGAGTTGGACGGGTCCAACTCGACGGCTTTCGCGTAGGCAAGGATAGCCTTGTCTTCGTCGCCGACTGCGAAAAACGCCTTGCCACACTCAGCCCACTCTTCGGCTGAACCCGCTATCTGCGCCGCTTTTTCATTGGCACTGGCGAGAGCTTTTTGGTAGTCCTTGTACTCCGGGTTAAGTTCGCAGGCTTTCATGAAGTCCACGGCAGCCTTATCGTAGTTCCCGTTGCAACTGTAGCACAACCCACGCCAGTAGTAATCCCTGCCTTCAGATGGACACAGCTCAATGGCTTTACTGAAGTTGGCAATAGCCGCTGCGTTGCTCTCCGCCGTATGAGCCGCTTCGCCCCGCTTGCTGTAGACAGCGGCCAGGTTGTGTTTCGCCACTGCTTGGAGGTCCTTCGGGGCGCCATGGACAAGCCGGGTTGCAAACGTGATTGCCTCGTCCCAGTCCTTCGCGTCATGCGCCGCTTTCTGCAGAGACGACCCCTGCAAGAGCATGTCCCATACCCACGGCGAGGGAATGTTCGCACCGCTCAGTTCATCCTCAGAGGCGAGAGGACGATTCGCGCCTTCACTCTCGCCCGTTTTATCGCTCTTTACCATACCAATAAAACCCATTGTTTTCCTTATTCCTCTCACCTATCAGGGACGCCAAAGGTGACAATCACCTGTGCGTTTATACGCCCTCCTGCATATAATTATCAGTTCTGGTTATGCGAGTTTCCGCTTGCTTTACCTATTACCATATATATTCTTACTTAAATATTAACTCCATAATTGGATTATAAAAGTCTTCTTTATCTTTATGAGAATAATCAGCAAGATGATAGGTGTTTAATATTTTAACATTTTTGCCATTTACAACAATATTACTCATATCGTAAACTTTTTTCAATTCAACTTTACCAAAACACAAATCTAAATACTTTTGTTCTATATAACCATTCCATAAATTTCCGGTAATAATAACATCCGGACTCAGTATTTCAATTTCTTCGCGGAAATAATTTCTATTTTCTAAATTTGAATCTTCCAGAAATTGATTTATAAAATCATAATCCGCATTAAAATGTGGTGTCCAATTCGAATATTTTGACATATTCATGAACGCAAAACCATAGTCATTTGTACTGACAATTTCTTTTGCATAATCGTTAGCTTCTTCTAAATTTTCATATTTATATTTCCCTTCACTCTTGATGCCTTGAACGATGTAGAGTAAATGCCTGGTAAAAGAATTTTTATTATGATTGGGATTAGGAGTATTTTTAAAATTTTTTATCATTTGTTGAAACCAGTCCCTATTTTCACACATACCCCGAGTTTCTCTCTCAATAAATAAGACTTTTGTTTTCTGGTTAAAATACCCGGGTGAAAAACCATCTGCAATAAAATACGAAAGGGGATCTTGCCCTTCCCAATATTCCTCATCCGGCTCATTTTTATATTTGCGAGCTATTTCGTCTTCCCAATCCGACATTAAAGAGACGACCTGCTGTCTTTTTTGAATTTCCTCGCCAGAAAAAAGAGAACTAATACCATCAACCATTTTAACCCCCATTTCGCCCTACGCTATCCCCTGTATATATTTATCATAAATATGCCGTAAATCTTTATGTACATACCTGATTGAACTTGGACTTTGTTTGTATACCTCAATACAAACTTCTTTAGTTAAATACCTTTCTGATGATATATAAGCAAGAGCTGAATAATTTTTTTTAACAGCTTCGAGGCATAATTCATTTGTCCACAATCTTTCAGGTACTTCAGAAAGTGCATTATGGTCAATCTTTACTGCCTCAAGCCATTCTTTATATGTTTTTTCTTCGGTCATAGCATGATGTTCCCCTTGGTTATGTTACTGTAGATTCACCCACCCAAACAACTTGTTGGCATACCGCTCCGATGAATTATCTTTGTCGGCTTCGGGCGCTTCATCAAACCGGTGCATTTCCTCATACACCATAGCACGATACTGGTTAGCCTTATAAGCATCACGGTTGTCGTTTTTAATCACCTCAGAAAAACATGCTATTGCTTTTTCAAAGTCATGTTTATCGGTATATATATAAGCGAGCCGAAAAGTGATAAAAGCGTTTGATTTGTTTACCATGTTCCATGCTGCAGCATAGTCTTTTTCGGCGCTTTCATAGTCGGTGTTTTTTTCATGCACCATAGCCTGATACACATACGCGAGCAGCATATCAGGTTGATGCTGCAGCGCTTGTGAATAACACACGATAGCATCACTATATTTTTTCATATCATTGAATTGTTTTCCTTTATAAAAAAGAGCTGCGGCATCAGAAGGATTTTTGTTAAGGGCAGCGATTATATCGTGTGTTTTGTCACCCGTATGAACCATCCAACCGGTATTACCTAGTGGTTCATATTCTTCGTGTGGCGGTCTTTTAAAAAGTGTTATTTCATCTTCAATTGCCTTATCAAACTGCGCTTGTTTGTGGTAAAGTTGTGCCCGCTTTGTGTATGCTTCTGCACGATCCGGCATACACAAAATTGCCTGTGAAAAATAATCCAGAGCTTTATCATCGTTGTCAAAAATAAGATACATTCTACCCCGTGCACAATATGCATCGTAGTTTTTGTCATCAATGGCGGTTACGGCGGCGTAATCATTAAGCGCTTCGGTAAGTTTTCCCATATCTTCATAACACATGGCACGCGATAAATATACATCAACATCATTCGGGATAGCGGTCAATGCCTGATTAAAACATTTGATTGCCTTGTTGTATTTTCCCATTTCACGATAGTCTTGTCCTTGTTCCAGCAAAGATTTTTGTGCAGCCGGTGGAGATTCAACAGGTTTTGAATATTTTGTTCTGGCTAAAAGCTTTTCACCTTTACGCTCTGCCACCTGCTCCTTTTTACTTTTCTTTTTGTCAGCCAGGTTTTCAGCTTTTATCTTTTTTGCCATTTCAAAGTCTTGTTTTGCATGGACTTTATCGCCAGCTTTTTTATATGCTTTCCCCCGAAGTCTGTAAATCCGGATTTTTAAATCTTCATCGAACAATTCAGTGTAAACTTTGATAGCCTTATCGTATTCCCGGAGTTTCATATAAGCTGCCGGCAGACGTAATGGTCTGCCGCCCCAAAAGTAGTTTCCATATTTTGCACGTTCTGACCAAGACTCTGCGGCTTTGCGGTATTGCTTGTCCCTAAAATAGATCTCACCAAGTATAAATTGCCATTCATGATACTTATCACCCAATTCGCTGTATTTTTTGCAATCATCAATGGCGCTTGTGTAGTCGCCGCTCAAACAATATGCCCATGCCCGCATTTCGAGGAAAGTCGTATTGCAGGGGAACCACTCAATCACCTTTGTTAGCACTTCAACAGCTTTTTTATATTGATTCAGCTCAATATATTGACCGGCAAGCCAAAACATTGTTGCATCATCCTTATCGTTAATTTCCAATGCCCTGCGTAAATATTTAACCGATATGCGGTAATATTTATTCCGGTTGCGGTGGCATTCGCCTTCTCTCATATATTCCATTCCGTAGTACCACCATCCACAGAACAGATGCGGGTAATGCCTTGTAATATACAAAGCACGTTTTATTCCGCCAAAATCACCGGCCATAGCTCCATTTTCCAAATACCATGGCTTGTAATAGTTATTTTTCATTTCTTTTCCTTCGTCATTAAAGCTTCAATACTATAACACCGCTGATCCTTCTATCAGCCTAATCATAGCTTATTGCCCCCCCCTTCACGCAATACTCATGATCTTCCGCCCTCCGTTAGTATACCTCCCCATCATCTCCTCCAGCGTTAATTTACTAACCAGAAAATCATTCTGCAAAGACGCAACCGTAACATTGGTGCCGGTAAAATCAAAATTTGTATCAGTAAGGATCGTTTCATAAAAACACTCAATAAAGCGGATAAATGCCGCCTTGGTAACATAGCCAACATTGACCCTGAGATCGATCCGGCCGGGCCGCAGCAAAGCGGGATCCAATTTTTCCGGATGGTTTGTGGTTAGTATCAATAACCTGCCCACCGGAGCGGTAATCCCGTCAATGGCATTCAGTATGTCCGCAAGATTTATCGTATTAAAACTGTTTTGTTCCTTCATAAACGGACTGCTTATCTTCAATGTTTGCGGTTCAGTATCAGTAACTGCTTTTGCCGCGTCTTCCCGGGGCTGGACTATTTTATTGCTGTCAATATCTTCAACCGTAAAGATACAGTTGTTGGGTAAATCGGCGGCGGCGTTGGCAAAATTTTGCAGATCGCTGGCGTTTAATACACAGAGGTTCTTTTTAAAATGTGCGGCGATTGCCTTTATCAAGCTGCTCTTGCCGGTTCCCGGAGGGCCGTAGAGCAGGATGCCGAACTGGTAGGGGATACCCCGACTGAGGTACCAGGCCTTGTTGTCATAAAAAGACCCTATGGATTCCAGTATTTTTGAAATGTCGGCCTGGTCCATAAAGATGGTGTCAAATGTCCGTTTATCAATACGGGAACATTCTTTCCAATATTTATCTTCATGTTCAAAGGTGTACACAATAGTTTTCTCCGGATCCGATTTATTGTTTTTCATATAGATAAGGGTGTTACGCAATTCCGGGAAATAACAGGAATCTCTACCTGTTATAGTCATGGAGAAAGTAAATTTTTCCTCAAGTGACATGGTCTCATTTTCATGCACTCTGATAAGGACCCATTTGTTCCTGAACCGCAGCAGGTGTGTTCCTTCCCCAATGCCGATACAGATATTCTTTGATTCTCCCCACTTGCCGTTGAGCAGCCGTATGATACGCAGCTTTTCCAGGGTTTTTCCGCTTTCAAAAAGATTCATCAGCATATAATAGCACCAGTTATTATTGCCAACATACATGGTGGTGGTACACTACTTGTAAATCCATTGGAACAGGTTTATAAAAACATTCTTGTAAACCGTGCTGAGCATGGTTATTCCGTAAAGACCGATTATCGTCGGCAGTACTGCGGAGGCATCTATCTGTGCCAAAAAGTTATTCATGTTTTGAGTATAGCACCGGTGATCTATCATAGATTGATGGGTCAATATATATTTCCTATTTTTCGGATTGTTTGTTATAAAGTGCAGAAAAAAAGGAATAGAAATTCATGGCCGGAAATTACTCCATTAAAACGCAATGTTTATCAGACTAATTCAAAAGGGTAAGCCTTGCGATTTTAAAAGTTTTTGGTTCGGGACTGATTCAATAGCAGAAAATTATAAAATCTGCTGTTGGTTTTGACCGAAGGACGTAACCCCCTCCCTTCACAGGGGTCTGAGCGGCGCCCACGCATTGGCCATGCAGCTAAGTCCCCGTTCCTTTTGAACGGTCACTTTCCATTTCCCTTCCCAACATTTTTTTACCGCTACAAACCCCCTACAGCAAACCCTTAACGGAATCGGCATTGAAGAAGCATTAAAGTGGATCCGTAAAGAAATTAAGGAAGCCGTAAAATTCCCTATAAACCTTGAGGATGCGCCGGAACTTTCCCCGGAGGCTCTCAAGGAATTTGCCCACCTGGCGGCAGAGCGGAACCGGCAGAAAAAGCGGCAAGTGGTAACCCTGCGCC
>JAITXS010000003.1 GCA_031284645.1 Spirochaetaceae bacterium
GTCTGGGACGCTCTCCTTGATCCTGAAAAACACACGGTTGCACAATTCGCTCCGGCGGTTCGCGTGGCTCTTGCCGAGGAATTTGGCATGAAGCCCGGTTATCTTGTTACTAAAAAACTCTATGCGGCGCTTCGAAAACTCGGCTTCAAGACCGTGTTTGACACAAACTTTGCCGCAGATCTTACCATCATGGAAGAAAGCGCAGAGCTGGTGAAGCGTCTTTCCGAAAAATCAAAGGATATTCCGCTGATTACGTCCTGTTGTCCTTCATGGGTTGATTATCTTGAAAAATATTATGAGGATTTTATCCCGAATTTTTCAACAGCAAAATCACCACAGCAGATGATGGGCGCGATGATTAAAGGATACTGGGCAGGAAAAGCCGGTGTTAACCCGAATAAAGTTTATTCTGTGTCCATCATGCCCTGTACGGCAAAAAAGTGGGAGTGCCGCCGTGACATCCACATGAAAAGCGCCGGACACGGATGGGATGTTGATATTGTCCTTACAACCAGAGAGCTTGCCCGAATGATTAAACAAGCCGGTATTGATCTTATGAACCTACCCGAAGAAGAGGCGGACAGTCCGCTTGGCCCTTATACCGGTGCGGGAACTCTTTTCGGCACAACAGGCGGTGTTATGGAAGCCGCTGTCCGTACAGCACACTATATTCTTACCAAGAAAGAGATGGGGGATGTAAACTTTACACCTGTGCGTGGTTTTGACGGCATTAAAGAAGCCGAGGTTGATATAAACGGCACCAAGATCAATCTTGCCGTTGCCCATCAGGTAGGCAATGTACAGGATCTTTTGGAGAAAATTCGCGCTTTACGTGCCGAAGGAAAACCGGCCCCCTGGCAGTTTATCGAGGTTATGGCCTGTCGCGGCGGCTGTGTCGCGGGAGGTGGTCAGCCCTATGGTGCTACAGACAAAATCCGCAAAGAACGCGCCGACGGACTCTACGCAGATGACGCGAAATCAACATTCCGCTGTTCCCATCAGAACCCTGATATCCAGAAAATCTACAAAGAATTCCTCGGTGAACCGGGCGGACACAAGGCACACGAGCTTTTGCATACCGAATACAAAGCATTGGAGCTTTACTCGGATATCTGATTATAGACGATTCAAAAAAGAGAGTGCCCCATACGGTACTCTCTTTTTTGTTTGGGAAACTTGCCTGATTTGATCCGTAAAGTCGTTCAGGAAGCGGGCCGCCCTGAACGACGGATTTTAAAATGACATTTTCCACCGTCTATCTTGCGGATTTTCCGTATCTATATTACAATGCAGGTATGAGAATTGCAGATAAATTGACTTTGGTCCGTATATGTTATGCCCCTGTTTTTTTGGTTTTTTACCTATTGGCAAACTCTGAGTCACCGGCATTCGTTTGGTTTAGCACTCATTCGTTTATCATTCTGTTAATACTTACCATACTGCTTGCCCTGGTTGAATTTACCGATTACCTTGACGGTAATATAGCTCGCAAATTAAAACAGGTAAGTGATACCGGCAAACTTCTTGACCCCTTTGCCGATGCGCTTCTCCATATTACTACATTTTTCTGTTTTACCTACTCACGTTATATGCCGCCTATACTTTTTATGATCATTTTCTACCGTGAATTCGGGATGATATTCCTCCGTATGCAGACAATCAAGAATGGCGTTGCGATTGCCGCACGCCCGGGTGGAAAATTAAAGACCGTGTTTTATATCGTGGCGGGTTTTTGGACGCTTGCCGTAAATATTTACGAAAAAAGCGGGGGGTGGAGTATCCCTTGCAGCGATTATTTCCCTGTTATCGCTATTATCCTTTTCAGTATCTGCGCGCTTCTTGCTTTGATTTCCTTTATTGATTATATCGTGCATTTTGCTATAGGAATAAAAAAATAGAAATCATTAAAGAAGCACTATAGAGATCAACTTAATGTAAGGATAAGGAAAACTATTGTGAATAAAAATGTGAAAAAATGGTATCTTGGTTTTTTCTGTACGGCGCTCTGTGTGTTTGGTGTATCATGCGCTTCGAACCCTCAGGTTTCCCGTGTGAACTCAAGTACACAGACCGACCTGAGCGGATATTGGAATGATACGGATGTCCGTATCGTATGCGAAGCTTTGATAAACGACTGCCTGAATTCTCCGCGTATGACCCAGGCTCTTGCGAAATTTAAAGGTAAAACCCCCAAGGTGATTGTCGGCAATTTTTCGAATGACAGCGATGAACATATCGACACATCAATCATTGCCATGAATATGGAATCGACTATTTTTAACAGCGGGAAACTTGACTTTGTGGCCGGCGGGAAAGAACGCGGGGAGCTTCGGCAGGAACGGCTTGACCAGCAGGGGAACGCCAGTGAAGCTACAGCGAAAGCGCTTGCCAATGAAACCGGCGCGAGTTTTATGCTCAGCGGTGCTGTTAAGACAATTGTCGATCAGGCGGGAAACCGGATGACGCGCACCTATTTTGTTAATGCCCAAATGACCGATCTGGAGACAAATGAACGGGTGTGGTTGTCGCAAAACAGTGATATAAAAAAAATTATTGTACGACCGAAAAATAAGTTTTAAAAAAAATGAGAAAACGCGTGTTTTTTTAAAATGATTTATTTACAAACAAGGCTCAATGGGACTTAAAAAACGCATGGCGTTTAATTAAATTTAAGAAGCCGGAAATCCGGCATAGGAGAAATTATGAAAAAGGTTTTAGGAATGACGCTGGCACTTTCGTTATTGCTGGGCGGGCTTATCGGATGCGCGAGCGGAGGTGGAACATCTGCACAGGCTCCCGCCGATTCTACCCAGAGAAAAGCTCCCGGTGGTGTTCCTGATTTTGTGAAAAAGGCGTTGTTAAGCGCTCCTGAAGATGCGCTTGTCGGTATCGGGACAGCAAAACTGGCAAGCGTGAGCCAGTCAATGACGTTGGCTCAGACGCGTGCGCGCGCAGATATTGCACGGCAGTTGAATACCATGATTAAAGATATGGTCAATGACTATACCGCATCCAGCGAGGTTGATACAAGCGCGGCAATTTCTTTCCAGGAGACTTGTACTCAGGCGCTTGCAAAGGCAACACTAACCGGTGCATCGGTTGTTGAGATGGACACCGATGACAAGGGTGCGTATTGGGTCGTGGTTTCAATGGGGAAGTCCAAGGCTGCGGAAGAGATCAATCAGGCCGCCGCTGCCGCGAAACTTAAAGCACCCGCATTGGCTTCTTTTGATGCTCAGGCGAGGATGGACAAGGCGTTTGATAAAATTGCCTCCGAAGTGCCTCAGATTGTAAGTCAATAGTTTTATTCCTGAAAGATAACGGGTACGGCAATACACGCCGTTATCTTTTAGTTAAAAACGAATGATGAAAAATTTAATTCCGCTATTATGTATAGTTTTTTTGTTGCCTTGTTGTGCATCAGGAAAAAAAGAGCCTGTAAATGAAGCGGAGTCCGCGCTGGCGGATAACAGTGCTCTGCCGCATCCCATGCAGGCTCAGCTTGATAAAGGTAATTGGCTGACATATCCGAGAGACGGCGATTTGATTGTTCTTGGCATTGCGAACAGACAGAGTAAACGGGAAGATGAGATACGTCTTGCGCTGGAAGATGCGGCCTATAAAGTAGCGCTTTTCAACGGAATTAAAGGCAAAGCGTCTATGGTCACAGGATCGGGTTCACAATCCTTTGATTTTTTTGCCGATGCAAGTCTTGAGCTTGATTACGATAAAGATTATCAGAAATATCAAAAGCAATTGATTTTTGATCCGGAAGATGATCTTGTGGTAAGTGACGGAGCTGTATATATCCGGGTACGTTATAAAACCACAGTCCCCTTGCAGCTGAGTTATCAATTTAATACTTCAGGCAAGAGACCTGAATGGATGAATAAGCCGCCGGCAAATATTGAAAACTACCTTGTCGGCATAGGTTTTGCAAGAGCTCAAAGACGCATCAAAGACACGATTTTAAAGTCCTATGAAGCCGCCATTGCCGCTCTTATCGCTCAGGTTTCATCTCAGCTTCTTACAAACGATCGTTTTACCAGTGATAATGCGGGATCAAGCGGAAAATCGTCAAGTACTCAAATCAGCGAGGCTTCGCTTGTCGATTTTTGTGTTTTGGAAACATGGATTGATCCGCTTGATAAGTCAATATGGACTTTAGCCATAGCAAAATCAATCAAGCAATAATTTTATAAAAAAAGTATAAGGAGAATTGTATGAGTTTAATAAAAACAGTATTGATAAGCTTATGTTTATGTTTGCTATTTATCGGCTGCGGAACAAAGCCAAGGCAAAACACGCTTGATAAAGGCAATGCCATGAAAAACGAAGCCATAGGTAATATGAATAATGCTATGGACAAGGAATACCGCTAATTTAAGGGGCCTGTATGCTAAAGATAAAAAAAATAATGCTTGCTTTCCTTGTGCTTTTCCTCTGTACTTTTTGTGTTACAGCGCAAAATGTTCCGGGTAAAACTCAGGCAGAAGACGCGCAGCAGAGGATGGATAAAGCTTTTTCCGCCGGTCAAAACCCGACGGAAGAGCGTAAATCCGCCGGGGGACAGAGTTCCCCAACACAAAATCCTGCGCAGAACAGCGCGCCTGATCCGGCGGGGGGACAGAGTCCTTCAACACAGAATACGAAGAACACGGCGGCTGTTTCGGCCTCTGTGCCTGATCCGCTTGTCACAAGAGACAAAAACGGCAAGCCGAACTGGGTTGATAAACCGGACAGTGCCTATGACAAGAGATATTATCTTTCGGCTATTGGATACGGCACGAACAGACAACAAGCCGAGGCGAGCGCTTTTAGCAATTTGACAGGGCTCTTTGGTCAGTCGGTAACAAGCAAAATAAGTACCGTGGAAAGTTATAAAGAAAAAATCGTTGACGGTGCGATTTCAGTAGAAAGCGGAGACGAGATTTCAAATGCGGTAGAGCTTTCTTCTTCAATCGATCAGCTTATCGGTGCCGAAATCAACGATAGGTGGGAAGATAAATCCAGGGGACTCTACTATGCCGCAGCGATTATGGAAAAGCCGCGTGCAATTAACATTTATACCGGATTGATTGATTCAAACCGTGCACTTATCGAAAAACTTACCAATATTCCCGCTGCGGAAAAAAACACTATTGACGGTATTGTCCGTTATCACTTTGCGGCAAGTTTAGCAGATACCAACGATGTATTTGCCACGGTTCTTTCAATATTGGGCGGGCCGGATAAAAAAAATGAATTAAAATCAGGGGAAGATTACCGCTATGAAGCCGGTGCTATCGCAAAAAAGATTCCGGTGAATGTTGTAGTAAAAAATGATGTGGACGGCAGAATTAAAGCAGCGTTCGTACGTGTGTTTACCGATGCGGGGTTTAGAACCGGTAATAGCAATTCCCGTTATGTGCTTAACGCGGTACTTTCAATCTCTGCCGTTGAGCTGAATAATCAGAATAAATTCTCCCGTTATGTTGTTGACGCGAGTCTTATTGATAGTTCGGATAATTCGGTCCTGACGCCGTTTAATATCAACGGACGAGAGGGACATCTTACGCAGCCGGAAGCAAATGCCCGCGCTGTCCGCGCCGCGGAACAGAAAATCAAAGAAGATTTTAGTGAAGCCTTAAGAGAATATTTATCTTCGGCTTTACCTAAAAAATAACGGCGCGATATAAAGAGTATGGTATGGCGGATATAAAAAAAGTTCTTGCCGCATATAAAAAAAACACGCAGGTGCCTGAAACACCGGCAACCGGGGTCGGCAGGCAAAAGGGAGAGGTCGGCAGAATTCCTGCTTCTGCTCAATTTCTTGCTAAAATCCCGCGTGCTCCTGATGGGCCTTTTGAAAAAAAAAGCAGGGAAGATCAGGCAAAAGAGCCGAAATTTCGGCGTGTGGCAAAATTTCTTATTCTTATTGGCTCTGAGGAAGCGTCAAAAGTCCTCGCAAATCTTCCCGAAGATCAAGTTGAGTTGATTTCCCAGGAAATTGCCTTAATTCGCGGAATTTCTTCCGATGAAGCAGCCGGTATTTTAGATGAATTTGACACGGTTCTTTCCGGCACATACGGATACAGCGGTAGTTCACGAGGCGGCACGGACGAGGCACGGAAACTGCTTTACGCGGCTTTTGGCCCGGAAAAAGGCGAGGCTTTGCTGCGCCGTTCCGTACCCGCAGTTAATGAAACGGTCTTTAATTTTTTAGAAGATTTTACCGGAGAACAGATTGCCCTGATCCTTCGTGATGAAAGCCCCGCCGCCGGAGCCTTGGTTCTTTCCCGGATTAACCCCAAGCTCTCTGCTGCCGCTCTTGCCGCTTCCGGCGGAGAGTGGCGGAAAGAGGCGGTACGCCGTATCGCAAGATTGGGCCGTGTTTCACCCGAAGTCCTTGTTCAGGTGGCCGGTGGCCTTCGGGAAAAAGCGAGACATATCGGGCGGACAAGCCCCGAAGAAATTGACGGCAAGGGCGTTTTGGCGGCAATTTTAAAACAGAGCGATATTTCATTTGGCGATAAAATTTTGTCTGATCTTGCTGTCGATAATGCTGACTTAAGCCATGATATAAAAGAGCGCCTTTATACAACGGATGATGTGATTAAAGCTGATGACAGACCGATTCAAGAAAAATTGCAAACGATGAGTCTTCGGGATATTGCTGTTTTAATAAAAAATCGTCCGGCAGAATTTACGGAAAAAATTCTTTCAAACATTTCAGCAAACAGGCGTGTCGAGCTTCGTTCTGAATGTGACTTTTTAGGCCCTGTTCCGAAAAAAGACTGCGAGGAAGCAATAAAAATCTTTATGAACTGGTTCCGCACTGGTTGTGAAGAAGGCTCAATTTTGTTGGAAGGCGATGAGCTGGTTGAATAGGGCGGTATTTTTTAACTCAACCATGCGGACGGAAATTTCATGTTTGAGTACCGGTAAAGGATGCGCACTTTAATATGTTTTCTAAAATGAACATCTTTGGCTGAAATACCAAAGCGGGTATGCGCTAAAAGTCGTCAAAAAAATCATTTTTAAGATGTTCAAATGAGGCCCTTTGTTCTTTGGTGTCTTTTTTATCAAAAGCAATTGTTGAAAGCATATTCTTAAATTGTCTTTGAAAACTTTTTTTATCGATATAAACCATGATAAAAAGTTTGTACGTATCGGGGAAAACGCTTTCTTTGTCGTTTTCTTCCGAAGAGCGGAGCTTTGCCGAATCTTCCGGGTTTGTTTCCCGTTCTTCTATCCAATGCATGAATGTCCAGCAGCTTCCGCCGGGCTTCGCTCCGATCCAATATGTTTGCATGCACGTTTTTGCCAGCTTTTCAAAAACGCTGCCGAAAACAATATCCGGTGATTTTTCTAACTCTTTAACCGCTCTCTTGTAGATACGCTGAAAGACCATTCGGGAAAAATCATGTTCAGTCTTGAATGTTAACGCGCGGCGTAAGAGTATGTTAAGAGATAAACTTGACTGCTCTAAAATAAAACAGTACTGCTCGTCAAAGGCACTTAGTTTTTCGATTCCTTGCGTACCTTCTGTGTAATAGACGCTCAGCCATAGCGGGAGAGGCGCGGATGATTTTTTGTTTTGGTAGTCTTCGATAACAAAAGGCAGACCCTCATCTAAGGTTTTGTATGGGCTAAAAGGCTCAAAATAATATGGGTTTGCCTCTTCAAGATTATTGTCCCGGCGGGAGGCACAGGAGAGGAGTAAAACGCAGAAAAACAGTAGCGTAAAACACCAGGTTCTTTTCCGCATACCATTAAGCGCGTCCGGCGCGAAAAAGCGAAATAAATTCAACGCTGTTGATGTCCTGTGCGCCTAAGCGGTATTTATAATCTAAAGGCATCCCCAAATCCCAAAACGGGAAGCCCTTTTTCTGCAAGTATTGAGCACATAAAATCATCTGGACTGTGCCGCAGGAATTTTCAGCATAATAACCTGAATAACTGGTGTATACCCTGCCGCAGAGAATGCCGAATTCACCCGCGACAAGTTTATTGTTTTTGTATAACGCAAATGAATACGGGCGTACAGGCGCATTTTCCATTTCCCGTATTTCCTGCAAACAGCATAAGAGCGGTGGGGTAAGCCAATCGCTGCCATGTGTGTCAACACAGGAGGCAACAATTTTTTCATAATCCGTATCCGCGCGTAATTCATAATGCGGCAGCAATCTTCGTACGCTTTTTGAAATACGGAGCTTGTCGAACAAAAGCACGGTACGGATAGTATGATGTTTCGGCATGAGTATATAGTTTGTTTTCCCCTGATTTTCCACTCCCATAGACATAACAAGAAAACCGGCATGCATTAAATCGGCAACAAAATCGGCTTCAAAAGAACAGGAAAGAATAAACTCTTTGTCATAGTGATAGTGCAGTATACGGTCGATAAGCTCATCCCCCAAAGAGGAGTTTCCCATGCCGGATTCTTTTCCCGAAGCGCTTACAAAAAGATGACCGGATTCTGTCAGATCGAGAATCAAGTTTTAGCCTTTCGTTCTTCGACAGATTTTTTAAACAGCTCATTGACATCGCTGCGTTTTTCCATCCATAAAACAGGCTCTTTCCCGTTGTTATTTACGCTCCTGAAAATAATATCCTTATCACAGGAATAAGCCCTGCTTGAGGGATTATTGAGGTGATCATCAAGGACGGTACATATCGCGAGGGTAAAAAAGATTAAACTGATATTTGTCCTCTGTTTTTTCGATAAAAGGACATTAAGCCGTTTTGAAAGAGGATTTTCAATTTCAAAAACATAGGGTGCCCAGGGGTTTTTCAATTTTAAACAGAGCGCACCTGTCTCCATGCCGCCGTTTTTCATTGCCGCATTAATATCTTCGGCAAGTTCCGTAAGAATCTGCCGCAGCCTGCGGGAAATAGAAAAAAGAGAATGGATGCCTTTTTTTGAAAATGAAGGCAACATTCCCGATTTATACTCATAATGGGGGAATAAATAGTAGCGCCGTGACCAGTGAATATCATTTAATAAATTCAGCGCATAGTTTGATTTCGCACTATCCATCGCCTCAAACATATGGGCGTACTCTTCGATTCTGGGCATATAATTATTGTAAAAAGTTTCTTCCAATGTTTTTTGCCAGTGATCCAGTATCGGGGTAATATAGTCTTCTTCATTGAAGCCAAAAGAAAATTGAACGGAACGGAAGCCGTATAATAATTCGCTTATGATACGGGAAAGTATCAAGGCAAACTGAGCAGGATCACAAGGAGAGATAACTTCGCTCCCTTTTTTTAATCCAAGGATATCGGCAAAATACGGGTAGAAGTCGGCTTCGTCTAATTTATTCCAACCCGCTTGAGGGAACAAAAGCTCAAGAGTATCCATGCCTTTTGCAATCGCTTTTTCTTCGGAGGCGCGTTTTTCGCTTTCAACTTTTTTTTCAGAATTTTCAGGATTTTCGCCATCTTCCGTCTCTTCGATGAAGTTCTCTTCGCCCTGCTTCTCTCCATTCACATCGTCCTCGGCCCTGTCTTCCTCGGCCGTGTCTTCCTCGGTGATGTCTTTGTGTCCGGATAAACTTGACGGCACCGTGATTTTGTCACTTTCTTTGAGGCCTAAAAACGCCATGATATTCTCTTTGTTTGCTGAAAAAAACAGGTCATAGGAGTAATAGACAGAGCTTGTCATTTTCATTAAAAGCGGATAGAGGAAACGGTGAATATGCGTTTGAGTATAACTTAAAGCCGATAACGCATTTGAAATTTTCGGGCGTGTTTTCTCGGTTTCGGAGTTCGGATTTTCAAGAAATAAAATTTTATATAACTTGTCAAAGGCAATTCTGACATGCGTGTCGACAGAAACATTTTCCAGCATGGCAAGCGGCTTGTAAATTTCACGCAGTATCGTCGCAAATTCATAAACATAAACATTGCGCGGGTGCTGTTGTAATTTTGCGATTTCATCAGAAATGGAGGCGATTTTCCATTGCCGCAAAACGTCCAACACATGAAATGAAAATGACGAGTATTTCTGTAATTTCAGATTACGGCTTGAGTTATTTCTGGGGAATAAGAGGCGTACCGATGTTACTAAAATTTCAATTTGTTTATAATATTCATCGATAATTTCTTTGATAAAATAAGGACTTACGAGATCTCTCGGTGCTTTGAAAATGGAAAGTTTTGAAATAAAAACACGCCAAGGCGTTTTTATGCCAAACTCCACATCTCCGCAGCAGATATCCATCTTAACTCTTTCAATATAGCCCGGCTGCGGAACATTCGAGGGATAGCTCATTCGCGGCTTTTTTGCCGCTTCGCTTCCATCGGAAGCAAGCTCAACGGTTCGCTTGGCCTTTCCTGTTACGGCATTTTGGGGAGACCCCTTCCCTTTGCCCTCTTGTGTTTCTTCATATTGAGTACGCTCCCGCCCGACTTCCCCCCCCAAAATCTTTTGCATTCGTTTTGCTTCTTGTTCGCCGATAGGCCCGATTCTTCCTTTGGTTTGATCAAGCTCGCCCCGAGCGTAAATTATTTTTTCTTTCATAACAGATTAAGTATACCCACTTTAAAGTCTTAAATAAAGTCTTTCCACACATCCGAACAGATTATGAATATCGATTTTTTCACCATCTTTACTCATCAAAAAACCGTTAAAGGTGCCGATCGGATTGTGAAATTCAGCTTTTGAAATAATAAGTGTAAAGCTTTTTATTTCAGTTTGATGTTTCGGCGTAAAAGTAAGGTCAATCATGCCTTCAATATCTTCGATAACCCACTCATCTTCACTGCTGCCGGCTTGTGTAATGCGGACAGGCGGCAGGAGGGTAAGTTCCCCGTCTATCCATAAGGCGTTTTCATTATCTCTGTTGGCTCCCTTAGCCTGATTTTCGCCAAGGGCAAAACCAATACGCCGGTTTTTTTTGTCAAAGCCGGAGCCGCTTATCCATGTACTGTGGGTAATATAGGGAAATATCCCTTTACCGTCACAAAAAATCCCCGTTGTATATTCAGGCAAAAAAGTATAATCATCCTGATCTCCGAGTTTCAAATTGCCGCGTGCCGGAACAAATGTTTTATATGTGTACAAACAGCTCTCTTCGGAGTAAAGGAGATTTACCGCCATAGGTGTACTTTTTTTTGAATCGGCACATAACTCAAACAGTGCATTTATCGAGGGGTGTCCTCCGCTCGACTCAATATTTAAATCAAGATTGATTAAAGATGCGTCCAGCCAGTCATGAATCGTGATAAAATAGCCCGGGGCTCTGCAAAAGACCACGCTGTCGGAAAGTGTTTTCGGCAAATTCCAAAATGAAAGCGGGAAATAATCAAAATAACTCACCGGAGCGGCATCTGTTTTTTTATTATAAAAAGTTGCGGCGATAAACCGGAAGTATTTTAGATTCGCGATAAAAGCTCCGAAATACATATCGTCATTTTGAATAAAAAACGACTGCCACTCTTTTATCCGAAGATCCCGCATCCACCGCGGAAGGGGGATTGAATACGGTCTTTCTATATCAAGCAGATCCACTTTTTTAAATGCCGCTGTCCATGTGCCGACAACGGGTTTCTTGTTTTGAACCGGTGAATCAATAGGAGCTTGTATTTTTCGGGTATACATATTTATGTTTGTTTCGGGCTTTTATATTTCATTTTCAACTATATCTTTTCAGATGAAGATTCCGCGCTCTTCTGAAACACTTAACATCACTATTAAAATGATATATGATAAGGGCTTAATATGACAAGCAGGGAACTTGATGCTTATTTTCGCGCTTTTTTAGATTTAGAAGGATTTTTGCAGATAGATTCTTCGTTAAACGGAATTCAAGTTGATAACAACGGCGCGGATATAACAAAAGTCGCGTTTGCGGTGGACGCCTGCATGGAAAGTTTTATCCGTGCCGCCGAATGTGGTGCGGGTATGCTTTTTACGCATCACGGCCTCTATTGGGGTTCTCCGATCCGCATTGCGGGGGAATTCCGTACTCGTATTGAGTATCTTTTAAAAAACAATCTTGCCCTTTATGCGGTTCATCTTCCGCTTGATCAAAACCCCGAACGGGGGAACAATGCTGTGCTCGCGGAAAAACTCGGCATAAAAAATCCGCTTCCCTTTGGACTTTATCATGGGCGTAAAATAGGCTATAAAGGTTCTCTTGCCGAATCTTTAAGTCTGAACGATGCGGTCTCGCGTATTAGTTTTATGGGGCGCCCGCCTGCGGTGATTCTTCCTTTTGGTAAAAAAATAAATGAAAGCTGCGCGGTGGTTTCAGGCGG
Organism: Spirochaetaceae bacterium; assembly: GCA_031284645.1. Taxonomy (GTDB): domain Bacteria; phylum Spirochaetota; class Spirochaetia; order Treponematales; family Breznakiellaceae; genus JAITXS01. The sequence continues at coordinate 12,247 of JAITXS010000003.1, forward strand.
CGCGGCAATGGAAGCGATGCAGGCAATGGAAGAAGGCATTGATCTCTATGTTACCGGTGAAACTTCACATTCGATTTATCATCTTGCCCAAGAGGGCCGTATCAATATTATCGCAGGCGGCCACTATTCCACGGAAGTGTGGGGTATGCGCAAAGTCATGGAATGTCTTGCCGCGGAATTAGGTCTTGATGTTGAATTTATCGACCTGCCGACCGGTCTGTAATAGACGCACAGAGCATTGCTGAAGCATACTGAGGGGCTGGAATTCCTGTTTTAAAAAAATTGCAAAGAATAAACAAAAAATCATGAAAATCGTGATTTTTTTATCTTTTTTAAGTAAATTAGGTATAAGACACTACGTGTATCGTGTGGGGACGATTGTTTATTATGGCCACGGGGCTTGTATTGACAATTCCACCTCATGGTGATTATACTATAAATAGGGTTTTTGGGTGATTTTATGAGGGTACTTTTGTGAAACGCATGCCGCTTCTTCCGCTAATTTTTTTATTTTCGCTTGCGCTTTTGCATTCGCAGGAAGTTGCTCTGCTTGCAGCACTTCCTCAAACGCGTTGCAGCGATGATAATATTATCAAGAGCAGCTCAAGCTTGTCGGAAGATACCCAAAACGCCGGTGCTTTTGTTTCCGCTTCCAAAATTCAGCGGACTGTACTTATACGTCAGCCTTTGCCTCGCGGCTTTGCGGTTCAACATGTACCGTCACCTGCCCAAACATACGTTGGCATTGCAGCCAATAGGGTGAAAAATCCGTCCCTTAATTTAAAAGATACCGTCATCCTCAATCTTCGAATTTGATTCCTCGTACTCCTTGAGAATTCTCATTTTAAATCGTTGTCCCAATTTTAATCAGCCTTTGAAATTATCTTTGCAGATTACCCTATCGTTGTATTCTGCGTGCAGCTAAAAGCGCTGTTCAAAACAGATTTTTTCAAGCTTGTAATCGGGAACAACTAAACAACTAATTGATGTATATCGTACGATTGCACCCTTGCGTAAAGCCCCGAAAACTTATTTCGGATCCGCTAAAAAATAATGCGCTTGAGGCAGTCACAAAAAAAACAGGAGTAATCTATGAACTTTTTTAAACAATTATTTTCGCTGAAAGTAGAAAACGTACCGGCAGTCCCCACGCCGCCGGAAAATAATGATATTGTTTTAGCAGAGAATAGCAAATATCGTTTAACCCGCCAAATGTATCTTTTTCCGGGTCAGGAAGTTAGTGCCAGTGTGAACGACTATTTACTCATCGGCGCTACTGTTGTCTATTTAAAAAGTGGTGAAATAATAGAGGATAACCATATACTTTCTCCTTGGGTTTATGTCCGCAGTGCGAAAGGTAAAGAAGGCTGGTGTTTTTCTCATTATCTGCAAAAAATTGAGTAAAAGAGCCGGGTAATAGGGGCAAAATAGGGTGTAGGGGCAAGGGTCTGGGGTATAGATTTTACCAGAAAGTCCCTACCCAATACCCAGAACCCTATGCCCCTTCTTTTGGGGTCTTGGTTTTACCAGAAAGCCCCTGCCATTCCCGAAGCCTTTAGCTCTTTGCTTCGGGTATTGGGTATAGTTCTTATCAGAAAGCCCCTGCCATCCCCAAATTTCTTAACCCTTTGCTTCGGGTAGGGGGAGCTGAAATGAAAAATATTTTATACGCCGGTTTCACTCGTAGCCGCTTAGCATATGTTAAGATTTCGAGGCTTTTTTTCTACGGCTGCGGATTGAATTTTATTAAGGTGCGGTAGACAGACACGGGGAGATGCTATAAACTGGTAGAAAATGACAGAACGAAATGGTGGCGGTGAAGAAATTTTACCGCGAAAATTGCCGATTGTGCCGCTTTTAGGCCGTCCGATTTTTCCGGGTGTTTTTACTCCGGTTATGATAACTAATCCGGTTGACGTAAAGCTCATTGATGAGACGATGGCGGGCGAGGCTGTGATTGGACTTGTTCTTGCCGAGAAAGAATCGGACAAACCTTCGATTGACGATCTGTACCGGATTGGTACATCCGCAAAAATTGTAAAAAAAATTAATCTGCCGGACGGTGGTGTTAATATTTTTATCTCAACATTACAGCGGTTTAAGATTATAAGAAGTTTACGCAAGGCAGATCCTATTATCGCGGTGATAGAATATCTTGAAGATAAAGAAGATAACACGTCTGAAGTTAAGGCTTTAACCCGCGCACTTATCTCCGAAATGAAGCAGATATCCGAAAATAATCCGCTTTTTTCCGAGGAAATGCGTCTTAACATGGTTAATATTGATAATCCGGGCAAGATCGCGGATTTTAGCGCGAGTATTCTTAATATCGAAAAAAAAGAACAGCAGAAGATTTTAGAGACTATCAATGTCCGTGTGCGTATGGAAAACGTACTTGTTTTTATCAAAAAAGAACAGGATATTATCAGGATTCAAAAAAGAGTTCAGCATGAAATAAATCAAAAAGTTGAAAAAAATCAGCGTGAGTATTTCCTGAAAGAAGAATTGAAGGCGATAAAAACAGAGCTTGGCCTGCCTTCGGATACAAAATCTTCGGAATATAATCGTTTTAAAGAGCAGTTTGCAAAATTCAAATTTGAGGGTGAAATAAAAGAGACTGTTGATCAAGAATTGGAAAAATTTAATTTAATGGAGTCTAATTCAGCAGAATTTGTCGTTACGCGTAATTATCTGGATTGGATATCTGTACTGCCTTGGCCGGATCCTCCGGCTGAACACATTGATTTACATTCCGCGACGAATATTCTTGAAAATGATCATTATGGTCTTAAAGATGTCAAAAGCCGTATCATTGAATATCTTGCCGTGCGTAAACTACGCAAAGACAACAGGGGTTCTATACTCTGTTTGGTAGGCCCTCCGGGTGTGGGAAAAACATCGGTGGGACGCTCGGTGGCACGTGCTTTGGGTAAAGGATTCTTCCGCTTTAGTGTCGGCGGCATGAGAGATGAGGGCGAAATCAAAGGGCACCGCAGAACCTATATCGGCGCTATGCCGGGAAAAATAATTCAAGGCTTAAAGATTGTCAAAACAAAATCTCCGGTTTTTATGATTGATGAAATCGACAAGATGGGGGAGAGTCATAGCGGAGATCCTTTAAGCGCACTCCTTGAAGTACTCGACCCCGAGCAAAATTATAGTTTCCGTGATCATTATCTGGACCTGCCTTTTGATGTATCGCGGGTGTTTTTTATTGTTACGGCAAACACGCTTGACCGTATCCCGGGCCCGCTGCTTGATAGAATGGAAGTGATCGAATTACCCGGTTACATAGACACGGAAAAACTGGAAATCGCGAAGAATTATCTTGTTCCGAAAAGTCTTGAAAAAAACGGCTTGAAAAAAAATCAGGTTAAATGGCCACGGGAATCACTGCTCTATATCGCGAACGGTTATGCCCGCGAAGCCGGGGTGCGCAATTTTGAAAAGAATCTTGACAAGGTACACCGTAAATTAGCAAAGATTATTGTTGAAAAACAGGAAGCGGAAGCAGGAGAGCCCAACGAAAAAAGCTCGGCTGCGGAAGAATCTGATTATAAAGCAAAAACAAAAACAAATTCTCAGGCCGGGGATAAAACCGGTGAAGATAAATTTATTATCGATAAAAAAATAATAGAGGAAGATCTTGGTAAACCGATTTTTCCCGAGGGCGTCTATAAAAAAGCAGACAAAGCCGGTATGTCTATGGGACTTGCGTGGACAAGCATGGGTGGCGATACCCTGCTTATCGAGGCGACCTCCATCCCCGGCAAGGGCGGGCTCACTCTAACCGGCAAGATGGGTACCGTGATGAAAGAATCCGCAACGATAGCGATGACCTATGCCCGAAAACTTGCCTGTGAAGTATACGGCGTCCGCACAAAATGGTTTGAGAGAAATCACATTCATCTTCATATACCGGAGGGCGCAACGCCGAAAGACGGCCCTTCGGCCGGTATTACTATGGCAATCGCCCTGCTTTCACTTTTTCGAAACAAAGTTATCAAGCAGCAGCTTGCGATGACCGGCGAATTAAGCCTCAGCGGACAAGTTCTTCCCATCGGCGGCTTAAAAGAAAAAAGCGTTGCCGCGCAGCGTAACAAAGCTAAACATATTATTATTCCCAAACAAAATCTCCGCGATTTGGATGAAATCCCCGATATCGTAAAGAGCGGTGTAGAATTTCATCCTGTTGAACGCTTTGAAGAAGTCGTGGCGCTCTCATTCGGAGAAGAGGAGTGCAGCGCCGCCCCTCCTGTGGCACGGCGAAAGCGTAAGCCCGAAGCAGATGCCAAACCGAAGAGCAAATGAATGAATAAAGGTTTTGGGGAAAGGGTAGCAGCTGGCTGATATGACTCTACCCTATTACCCCAGACCCTAAACTCTATTCACTCCAATATTCAAATATCCATATATCTTTTTTACAACGAAGGATTCCTTTCGGGCAAAAATAAAGATCAACAGTAGAGCTTACTTGCAGGACTGTTTTTTTCTCTTTTTCCCAGGCAAACGCTCCGGCAAAGGGAGAAGTCCCCATCCACGGACCGTCCTCGGGAATATCAATGGTATAATTTTCTGTTTTACCGGGGATGATTTTAAGCGCGGAAAAACCCGAAGCCACTGTTTTTTTCGCGATGTCTTTCCAGTCGGCAAGCCAGGGGTCTGCACGTATTGTGATGTTTAATTTTTCCTCATCGCGAAAAAGTGTCCTAAAGCGTTTCCAGTCAAAATATTGGGGCCGGCGTTTGTCGTTATCTCCCTTGGAAAGTTCTCGATAGAACACTGCATCAACGCCGCCTTGCCAGCTTAAACTGATTTTTCCATCTACAACATCAAGCGGATAAATCGCGCCGCAGGGTTTCATGACCCCGGGAGAAATATCACGGGAACTCCAGTAGGGATAGGCAATCACAGGATGAGTCCAGCCATCCAAAAGACTTACGGAAAGAGAAAAAGCTTCCGTGTCTGCCCATGCAACGGCACCGTCTTTATTGACCCATTCAATATGCCAGCGAGGCGGTCCCAGGATTTCAGCCCATACAAGCGGAATATCCGGCATTTCAAGTCTGTATTCCGGATACAATACATCTTCCTGACATGCGCCCAAAAAGATCAACAACACAAACAGCAGCACATGACCTTTACGAATAAATCGACCGCATCCCGAGAAATTTCGGGAAAAGAAAAAATAGAGCATTTTCATGAATATACTTATAGGCTTAACCGTGTATGGCGCTTTAATAGCGAAAGGAATTTTTAAAAAATAACCGGAGGGGAATGGAGATCTCCTGGAAACATAAAGTCAATAAAGCATCATACTCTAGTTCTGTGATCATCCACACTGATGCTCATTCGGTAAAAATCTGTAGATAACTTTCTTTTATAAGTGTGTCGTTAATTATGCACTGTGCAGAGGCACCGCATAAAAACCTTGCGCGTCCATTGACCAAAAAAAGTCCATGTCTTATGATATTTTATGCCATAATATCTTATGGAATAATAATACATTCTCTATTAAGGAGTTAGGCTGGGAAGACCCGCTTTTATACAGAAACGGAAGTAGTTTGCCTCAGCCGTTTATCAATGTTATTTTTTTGTCTGTTTTGGCTTCCGCTTTGTTTTATTCTTTGGAAAGAAATACGGCCAAAATGTTCAGGCTATAATGCGGAAGCTGTTTTTTTTGAAAAAATATGTGCGCTTATCACAGGAAGCCTTATGGCGATTATCCGGTTTTTTTCAGTAAATTTCGTATCCGCGTACGGATTTTCATTTTCCCGTTATGTCAGTGCTTTTGTTGATTTTGCCTCGCTCCCTGTTGTGGTCTCACTTCTGGTCTGCATAGTCTTCTACAAAGTCCAAACTAAGATATTCAAGCGTCTCTTCACGCCGGATTTTACGGGCTTCATCCTGATTTCGCTTATACCGGTTCTTTTGGTCTGTGCAATACGCTGGGGCACGAGTAAAAACCCCCTGCTGTTAGTACTGGTTCCGGTGCTTTGGAGCGCAACTGCCGTTGGTTTCTATCCCTTGTTCACTTTTATTTTTAAAAGGCCCGGGGTAAGGCGCTTGATTTGCGGGATAGCCGCCATTGCGGCTCTGCCTTGTTTAGCTGCCGCGGTCTGGTGGCAATTTTTTATTCAGGAAAACCTCAACGCATTTATTTTACTTTTTATCCTGCTGGTTCCGGCGATTCTTACGATCTGCTTTCTGATGAGGGGCAATTTTTCAATTAAAAAGATTCCAAAAGATTTTGAAGGATAGCCCTTCTATCCGGAAGCGGGCGGGCAACGAAAACATCAGGGTCAGCGTTTTCCGTTGAAACACGGATTTCCCAGTGAAGGTGAGGCCCTGTCGCAAGTCCGGTCGCACCGGAGAATCCAATCAGTTCCCCGCACAAGACCTGATCGCCCTCTTTTACTTTGATACTTTCAAGATGATAGTAGATCGAGTACACTCCGGGGAGGTGTTCAATAATCACGGAATTGCCGGTAACAATACGGGGAGAGGCGAGCATTACCCTGCCGTCCGCGGCACTGTACACCGCGCTTCCTTTCGGCACCGCATAATCTATGCCCGCGTGAGTTGCCGTATCACTTGTCCCGTCGGCATAGCGGTAAACACGTCTGTCGCCGAAAAAACTTGATCGTCTTGTCTCTGCCGGAACCGGCGTGATAAAGGGCGCTGTCGAGTATATTTCTGATCCTGTCGTGGAAAGTATGGCCCAGAGCCGCTTGGCTTCCGCAGTTTTTTTGGGATCAGGGCTCACTCGCAGAGTCGTATTCTGTTGATTAAGCGGAATAATTTCCGATATAAATTCACGCTCCCGAATTGTAAACGGAATTTCTGCGAGTACGCTGCTTCCCTCCTTAATCCGAACACGGGTTTTGCCGGAAAGCGCTGTTGAGGGCGGAGTTAACAGGGCAATCCATGCGCCATGCCCGTCTTCGTCCAGCGGGGATGCCCAAAAATATCCGGTCGATATTTTTTTACCGGCGCTGCTGTAAAGCTCGGCATACGTGTTTTGCCCTGTTTTTTCTTCTACTTTACCCAGAACCGGCACATAAACCACGGCAAACGGCTCACCGGGCGCGGCTTCCTGAGGAATCGCCATAAAAGACTCGGTCTTTATGTTTTCCCACCGGATGCTTTGCTCTTTTTCAAGAGGATATCTTGCATCTTCCTGTTTTTCACCGGCAAGCGGTACAGAACTACAGGCTGTCAGGGTAAAACAAACAATTAAACAGATAAGGTATCGTGTTGTCTCTTTATGTTTCATATTTTCATTTTGCGGCGGACTAAAACTTGAGGCCGGCCGCATTGGATCCGCCTTACGATATTTTTGTTTTTTCAATATCGGTGATGATAAGCTGTGGGTTTTCCATGCCGTTAAAAAAATTACGCCTGACCACAAAAATAAGATCAACAAGATCACCTATTTCCAATTCCCCGCTTACTTTGTCCGCTGCGCCCCAATATAATGCAGGCCACTTATATTTTCCGGTATCCAGCGTGAGTTTTGCGTGTTTTGATTCTACCTTGCCGATATAATTTATGTCGGCAACTTTAAGCGCACGCGCTAAAAACTGAATCTCTCTATTTCCTTTGCCAAAAGGCTCAAGCCTGTCGGTAACTTTTAACAGCTCGGGACTTAAATACATAAGAGGTAATTCCGCATCTATTTCGATGATATCGGATTCTTCGCTGAGTTCAATAGTTTTTGAAAAATCTTGCAGGCGTTTGAGGAATTCATCGAGATCTTCTTTTTTAAGACTAAAGCCCGCAGCATATTCATGACCGCCTGAGTCAACAAAAAGATCGTGCCCCAGATCAAGAACAGACTGTAAATCATAACCTCGTGTCGAACGCATGGAACCGGTCACAATATCATTATTACATGATAAAACAAGAGCGGGAGTTTTATATTTATTGCATAGCCGGTTTGCCATTACGCCGGTTACGCCGCGTTTTATATCATCTCCCGAGGCAAAGGCAAAAGAAGGGCCGTAGCGCTCTTTATTTTCTTCGGCGCGCGGCAGGGTGATATCCCATGTTTTATCAGCTAATTCCCGGCGCTCCTCATTAAGCGCTTTTATACGTTTGGTAAGTTGTCCCCGCTCGCCTAAATCAGTTGACAAGAGCAGTTTAAGCGGAAGATCACCTGCTCCCAGTCTTCCGGCAGAATTCATGACCGGCGTTAACTGCCATGATATATCTGTCGCGGAAAGTTTGGGGGATTTTAAATTCAGCTCATTGAGCAGGTCTGCGATTCCTGCCCGCGGTTTTTTGAGAAGGGCCGAAAGCCCGCATTTAACGATAATTCTATTTTCATCTTCAAGCGGCATTAAGTCGGCAATGGTACCGATTGCGGCAAGCTGGAGATCCTCATCATCTTCGGGAGTAAAGATTTTTTCTTTTTTATGAACACAAGAAACAAAAAGATTAAAAAGCACATCCACTTCGCTTAAAGGCTGTGATGTGTAAAGCGCTATACGTGAAATATCTTTTAAACGTAAAAGGCTTTTCCCCCGCGTCTGAGGAATCTCTGAGCTGATAAGCGGCACAATGTCTAACATTGAAAATTCAACGGCGCGTCCGAATATTTTTTCAAGCGTCATCTTTTGTAAGGCTTCGTCATAGACAAAGATTTGCTGTCCTTCCAAAAAACGCGGTAATCGTGTCTCGCTGATTTTTATCGCACCGGGAATAATGAGCTCGCTTAAGCGGTCAAGAACAGCAAGGTTTTTTGTTTTTATAATTTCAACAAGGTACGAATCATCATTCGCCGGCACCGTGTTTAAAAGACAGATATTCTCATTATAAAAACTGCTTTTTAGAGCAAAACGCAGGGCCGAAACCAGTTTGTACGCAACGCCGCAGCCGGCAAGATCTTGAAACGGATACAAATAGCGGTTATCTTTTCTTAATTTCGGATTAACAATGGAATATGCTTCAGGCAGGCTTTCTTGCGGCTTATGATGATCAGTTACGATAACATCTATATTTAATTCGTTTGCCCGTTTTATTTCGTTAAAATTCGTGACTCCGCAGTCAACAGTAAGAATTAAGGTGACATAATTTTTTGCGGCCTCTTCAACGGCGTCTATTGACAGGCCATAAGACTCATCCCCGAGCGGAAGCTTCCATGTAACGTCAAGTCCTATGTTCACGAGAAAATTGCCGAGAATAGCAAGACTTGTTATCCCGTCCGTGTCCCGGTCGCCGAATATCAAAACCTTTTCGTTTTCTTCTTTTGCAGCAAGAATACGTTCAACAGCATCTTCCATCCCGGGAATCTCAAAAGGATTCCGTAAGTAACGTTTATCATCTTCCAGATAAAAAAGAAGTTCTTCTCCGGAGGTAATACCACGTCTAATCAGTATAGAAGCTGTAATCAAATCGCAGTCGTATTTCGCGGCAATTTCCCTGACAAGTTCACCCGGAGCATCCTTCTTGTTCCATTTCATTTCTTACATCCTTCTCCACGTAACTCAAAATTGTAATTCATAAGTGATGGGTTCACAAGGGGCCGACAGGGGCCGACAGGGAATCGGCAGATTCTCAGGAGAGAGAATTTCTGAGAAGAGGTAAGGGGTCTCCGTATGCCTAAAAATAAAACCCAGACCAAAGTACAAACGCACTTTTCCCCTGATACGCGCGCTGGCCCCCGGATTCTTTGCATTTGACACGGTGGCGCACTGCGGGGCGTCGGTAAGCGGGCATTTCAACAAAACCTTGACCGGAATGGACGTGTATTCCGGCTGGATCGGGGAGCGGGTGCTGCTGAATGCCGCAAACCGCTGGGTGCAGGAGGCAATCCCGAATATCCAAAGCGAGCTTCCCTTCCCGATGAAGGGGTCGCACTATGACAACGACATTAGGAGAACGGGCGCTACAAAAAGGTCTACGGGAAGACTCCGGGAACGCCGTGCGAACGGCCCTTGGATCCGCCGGATGCTTCACAGAAGTGCAAAGCCGAATTGCTCTGCGGAGGAAAGGGCTTTACAAGCCGGTGGTTTTGAACAGCGGTCTGAACGAAGCGGTCGAACAGCTCTTGCATCTAAACCGGGAAAAAGTTTATGCTCAAGACGCCCCCTGTCAGGAGGCTGGTCAGGCCGTGTGGCCTGATTTCGCCTGGGTTTTAGTTTCCGGGCAACCGACCCTTCTCGGCTAGAAAAATTTTTAGGCAATGTGTGCGCTTGATAAAAGGGGATTTATATGTATAATAAAAATAAGCAACGAATATCTAATATTGAACTATTACGTATCTTCTCAATGTTATTTATTGTAATATATCATTTTTGTATACATGCAATAGATACGAATTCTCCTTATTATCCACAAGTGGTTAAGGGTATCGAAGTTAT
>JAITXS010000033.1 GCA_031284645.1 Spirochaetaceae bacterium
CATTCCTATAGGATTGACAATAGGCTGAATAGAATTTTCCTCATGGGTGAAAAAGTTTACCGTTACATCCGTATAGTTAATCTGCTTCTCCGCAACTGCAATTTGAATTCCATTTAACAAATGGTCGCTATGCGTTTCAATAATTACATGAACACCGACATTGGCAACCATTGCCAGAAAACGGCCAATTCTTGATTGTGCCGACGGGTGCAAATGTGCTTCAGGATTTTCCACAATAAAATAACTTCCTTTTTTTGCTATTAATCCGGTAGCGATAATGGGAAGAATATAACTGATTCCAAAACCTAAATTAGTCGAAAGAGTTGGATCTGAGGCAGTAAATTGATTTTCAATAAGTATTTGGGCAATCAAGGTATTGGGGCTTGTTTCAACTCTCACTTTTACACCTTTCATTACAAAATCAAGCCAATAATTGACTTGGTCTATTAAATAATTGGCTTGTGTATCGCCAAACCGCCTTTCATTATCAATTTTAAAATAACCGCTTTCCATACCTATGAGTTGTGCGGTGGTTTCACCTTGCCAGCCTGCGTTTGGATAATCAAAGAATTTAAGCTCCTGGTTTACTCTCGGTCCAATTCTTTCTGCATTCAAATAATAAAATTCCTGCTTGAAAACAGGAAAGCTTACCATTTGTGTTTTCTTTGGCGGAGTAGGAGTCAAGTAAAGTTTTGCATCTCTATTATCCACCAGGTATGTTACGATAAGCTCTTCTTCCTCATCGAATAATCCCAATATGATTTTGTCATCCTGCGAATTTCTATTTAACACAAAACTACTATTCCCAAGCGCCAAACAATACACACCATTGAGTGGCACATTCATTCCGTTTACTTTATTTAAAACATATTTATCGTCAATCCATTCTCCACAATGCTCAATTGTCCTTCTGAAATAAAGCAGCGCCTGAATAGTTGTACTTTTACCATTACCATTTGCACCTGCCATAACAGTTAATTTGTTCAGGTTTATGTCTGCGTCAACAAAGCACTTGAAATTATTTATTTTTAGATGATTCATGTCTTCAGGTTTTTATTTATTATCTCAGTGGCTGCTTGAAATGCTGCTTGAATATTTACTTTTGAGTTCGTACTGTATGACAAGAATAAAAACAACTCATTCTCATTGGAAACTTTTTCAGCCAGTGGCATTGCTAATGATTCGAATTGATTTTTTGATTTTACTTCCTCTATATCCAATTCATTTAATAATACACTCCAACTAACAAACAAAGCTTTGTTGATTAATTGACGATAGGCATTGGTATTTATATGTTCAACCTTACACTTTCTGAAGCAGTATCTGCCAAAAAGATGATAGGCATTTTGCATTGACTTGTCAAATAGATTGATATAGTAAGAGTAATCCACTTTTTTATCCTTGCTTAATGCTTCTGTAAGCGAGTTTAGCTCTGATTCTATATTGCCGCTATAATTATTTAACGTTTTGTCAACAACGTATTTTCCATGGAACATGATAAAACGTAATGCCAGTTCTTGTGCTTCCATCCGGACATCTTTAATACTATAGCCTGTTGCTTTCTTGAAGCTGTCAAGCTGTGCCATCTCACGTAATGCTTTTCTCAAATCATCGCTCGACAAACAGTTCCTGATTTCTTGAGCATTCAAAGGTTGTCCTCCCGTATTGATTCTGCGAAAAATATCGTATTTCAATTTGAAAGGCGACGAGGGGTCAATTACATTCACCGTGATTTGCGTCATATTAAACCATCTGTAATATTTAGCGTCGATTGCCTTTTTAGGGTCAGGGTGTGTATAGAATTTACCACCACACTTTTCACCTAAATATTCCAGATTTCGCAAAGGGAACTCATTTTTCATGAAACCCCTGATGGTGCTCAACCGTTGTAAGCCGTCTACAACAGAAATTCTACCCTCCTCATCCTGGGCAAAGTAAAACATGGGCAAAGGAATTCTCATTAATACAGATTCAATCAACCTTGATTTTCGCTGATTATCCCACACTAAATTTCTTTGAAAGTCAGGGGTAAGATTAATATCTCCTCTATCTATCATATCATATATCTGATGGAGAGAAAAAGCCCGGGTATCCACTCTGATTTTATCGGGGTCGTATGGCGTTTCATGCTCCTCATCTTCCAGCTCGGTATTCTCTGATCCGAATTGTTGCATTGGATTTGACTGAACCAGGAACTCCACCAACCTTTCTTTTAAAAGGTCAAGGTCTTCTTCAATTTCAGATGCTTTTTCAAGAACCGTGAGTGTGTCATTTTCAAGTTGAAGTTTGAAAATGTTTTTACCATCAACAACGGAGTCTAAATCAAAAATAATAATTCCTTGATCTGCCTTTGTTTCATCAATTTTTACTCGAAATAAAACTTCTTGATTCCCGCTGACTTTTATATTCAAATCTGTATATGCCATAATAAATTTGCTTTGAATCGCAAATGTACTCATTAGTTTTTAATATAAAACCTCTATCACCCGGCAAAAAAGTAAAGCGGACGTAAAAGACTGACCAAATGAATAATGCACCCCGAATCAGTATCATTATTTCCCGTGAGCGCCTGCCTTTCCCCATGCAAGACGGAGGTTTTTTTTACGTATCCCTTGATTTTTTTCTCAAAACACCCGATTGGTTTTCAAAAAATATCTACCTTTGTTGCGTTTGACGGAGGTCGGACAACTGTTTGACGAGGGTCAGACAGTTGTTTGACGAGGGTCGGACAACTGTCTGACGGAGGTCGGACATAATTAAAGTACCAGCCTTGATAATTATATAAGGAAGTTGAAAAAAAATAGTAGTAACCAAAAATTAATTGTATGCCTGCACACTATGATTTATTCCGCAATCCGGAATCAGAAGAAGACAAAAAACAAGGCCGCACCGGTCGAATCCATGCTCGTTTGGTGAATCAGAATGTCATACGGATAGACCGTTTGGCGGAGGAGATCTCACAGTTTTCATCTTTTACATCGGCTGATGTAAAAGGGATACTGGAAATTTTTCGCACAACCATGTTGTTGCATTTTAAACAGGGCGAGATTGTGGAACTGAAAGGATTGGGCACCTTCAACCTATCGTTGAAAAGCATTCCCGCCCTGACTGCGGAAGAGGTCACCCCCACGAAGGTACGGATCAACAAAGTGGTGTTCCGCTGTTCCAAAAAGCTGAAGAACGAGTTGTTCTCGATGAAGTTCGAGCGAGCCGCTGAAAGCAGCCGTCTGAAAGGCTATACGGAGAAAAAGCGAAAAGAGAACATCCTGCGCTACCTGGCGCGCGAATACACCATTTCCAGCACCCTCTGCCGCGGCTTGAACCACTGCTCACGCTACCTCGCCCTCAAAGACCTCAACGCCCTCTGCCGGGAAGGCAAGATAGCCTGCCTGGGGCTGCGCGCCAACGCCCAGTACGCCCTGGTGACCGCTGAGGGGAATGAATAGGATTCCGTGCGGGAAAGTCATTTTTATCACGTACCTTTGCCTGATTCAAAAAAAGGACAAGGATGGACGTGGAAGAGAAATACATGGCGCGTTGTCTGGCGCTGGCGCGCCATGGGGCGGGAAAGGTAAGCCCCAATCCGATGGTCGGGGCCGTCGTCGTGCATAAAGGGAAAATTATCGGCGAGGGCTACCACCGTAAGTACGGGGAGGCGCATGCCGAAGTGCATGCCATCGCCTCCGTAGCCGAGGAATCATGGTTGAAAGACGCCACGCTCTACGTCAATCTGGAGCCTTGTTCGCATTACGGCAAAACACCACCCTGCACGGAGCTTATCGTCAGAAAACAGATTCCGCGCGTCGTCATAGCCTGTCTGGACCCTTACCCGAAGGTGGCGGGAGGGGGCGTACGGCAATTGAGGGAAAACGGTGTGGAGGTGGTGACAGGCGTATGCGGGAAGGAGGCGCTCGCGCTGAATAAGGAGTTTATGACCTGTCATACGCTAAATCGTCCTTACATTTAT
>JAITXS010000059.1 GCA_031284645.1 Spirochaetaceae bacterium
ATAAAATATCTGCCCAACGGTTATGTGATAGGTGAAAATACCGCAGGAATGACCAGCTCTCCGCAAGACGACAAGAACCGTAACGGAGGTTCTTTTAAAAGCGGGCCGTTCTATACTGACGTGACTACCGCCAGCACGGTTACCAAATGCTGGGACGGAAAGATTTATGAAGACATCGGCGTGCCGCCTGATGCGGTTATTTCAGGGGGTTTGGATGATCTCTTCGCAGCCCCTGCTAACGCGCGGGATAATCGCCTTGAACGGGCAATTCGGCAAATGGATCGCAAGAGGGAAAACTTTAATTAGGTCAAGGGTAATTGGGTAGAGGGTATGAGAGTTATCAGAACTTCACCCTTCTATCCCGAAGCCGGAGGAAAGGAGAGTTGGGTACGGTACAGGATTTCTGACAAGAACTATACCCAATACCCTTTACCCTACCCTACTCCCCTTTATTAGGGGTTTTCTTGTCAGTACCCTGATACCCTTGACCCCTAATCCGCATATCAGCATTACAAGCCCCGATATCAGAAAAATACGGGGTAAAAAATCACCGTGTATAGTATAAAAACTCTCTGTATCGTTTAGAGGAAGAGCTACCGTAAGGCTCGTTTCGGTAAAAGGCTCGGCCATAGCAAGGATTCTGCCGTTCGGGTCAATACCGCAGCTTTGGCCCGAAGTCGTGGAACGAAGCACCGAACGGCGATTTTCCACCGCACGGAAAACGGACATGGCAAGATGCTGCATCTGTGCGCTTAAGCTGTGTGCCCATGCATCGTTCGACATATTTACAAGACATTCCGCCCCGTTTCGCGTAAAATCCCGTGAAATATCACCAAAACCATCCTCAAAACAGATAGGCGTTGAAAAAGAGAAACCCTGTGTCGAAAAAACCGTTGGTGTAGTACCTTTACTCCAAAAATGCACATCGGCCTTTACCAAGGCATCGTAAATAAAGGGCAGCTCCTTTTCGTAAGGAAAATATTCGCTAAAAGGAACCAAATGCTGCTTGTGATATATCCCCGCCATTTCGCCCCGTTCGAACAGAATCGCGGCATTGTAGTCAATGAGGGAAGACTCTCCGATTGTCTCAATCCATTGCCCGTCATCATTACCGATCACAAAAGGAGTGTCCTGTTCCTTAAAAAAATCCAGAAGCTCGCGGACAAGATTATAAGTTTCCGCATCTTTTTTGTAGTAAAGGTTCCAGGCAATCATCGGAACAAAAGCCGTTTCCGGCCACACGACAAGTTCAGGCTTGGGCCTCTGCGCCAAAGCCTCCTCGCTCAATCTTTTAAGAATATAAAAATTCTCCTGATATTGTTCTATACCCCCAATCCAGGGATCAACATTGTGCTGCACCAGCGCAATATTGACCATCCTTTTATCCGTATACTCCGCGCGCGAAACAAAGCCGTAGCCAAGAGATGCGGCAAGAGCTGCAAGCCATATTATCAAAGGACATAAGGGACGCAGAACCATGAGGGGGGAAGCCTCCCCCCCCGCTTTGAAGCAAAGCTTCTCCGCTGCCCCCCTCTGCGGGGGTTCCCCCCGCAAGACCCCCGCGGCCGCTTTCCTGTTCCCCAGGAGGAAAGCCAAAAACACCGACGGGAATACCACCAGAGCCGAAACTCCCCATACGCCGAAAATATCAGCTATCTGTATCACCGGTATTATGTTCCATTGGGAATACCCACTTATACCGTAGGAATAGCCTAAAAAGCCCAAAGTCCGTATGTATTCAAAACAGATCCACAAAATCCACTGAACAATGTAGTAAGATCGGGGAAACAGCGTTATGGTAAAGCGCAGGAGAGAAAATAAAACAGCATAGTAGCAAAGATAGAGAGCATTAAGCAGAAGGCCGGCCAGCGGGTCAAAAGCACTGAGCCAGTAATTAAAGAGACTGTAGGACGAAAATCCGTAAAGTGCCCCGAAGAAAACACACTCTCCGGCTTTGGTACGGCGGATGACGATAAAAACAGGAATATAAACCACCCATCCAAGAGCGGCAAGTCCGTTTTTAAATAAAGGATTGGGAAATGAGAGGGCAAAAAGTACCGCCCCCAGTAAAATAAGACCAAGATTGATCAAAAAAGATACGGGAAAAGGAAGCCCTGATTTTGTCCGGGCCTTGTTTTTTAATTTCAAATTACTTCCTTGTTTGATCTTGGCGTTTTTAATACAAAGCGTCAACATCAGCCGCCCTGAATAATGCGGCTTATGTACCTGTGCCCTCCGGATCAGGCGCAATCATGCAATCGACTATTGCGAAGACTTAACAATTCCCACGATTTTTGGTATAAAAGTAATATGCAAGAAGCAAAAATTAAAAACCGGGAGCATGATGATGCCTCCTTAGGATTTCTTGCATCTCCTCGTCTTTTAGTTGCTATCCCCACCTACAATGAAGCGGAAAATATAGAACTATTTGTCAAAACGGTTTTTGAATATATTCCCGCCAATGCAGAAATACTCGTTATTGATGATAACTCACCTGATGGGACGGCACAGCTCGTTGAAAAACTAATCCTGAATTACCAAGAGCGCTTGCATATAATAAAAAGGCCGGGTAAGCAGGGCGGTGCAAGCGCATTTCTTGAATCATTTTCATGGGGCCTCGAACACGGGTTTGATGGTATTCTGGCAATGGATGCCGATTTTTCACATGATCCCCAATTCATTCCGCATTTTTTAGACGCACGCAAAAACTATGATTTTGTCATTGGTTCACGTCTTGTTTCAGGCGGGCGTATTGAAAACCGCTCCTTCATGCGGGACTTACTTTCAAAAAGCGCGTCCCTGTATTGCCGCATTTTGCTGGGGTGCGGTATTAGAGACTGGACGGGCGGATATAATTTCTGGTCAAAGAAAGCGCTTGAAAAAATCAATATAGCATCTATTGTTACGCGCGGCTATTCGTTTCAACTTGAAATGAAGTATAAAGCCGTGTCGCGCGGGTGCAGTGCTGTGGAAATTCCTATCGTGTTTCCTGAACGCAAACACGGCGTGTCCAAAATGCCGCCGTCATTTTTGCTCAAAGCGCTTGCCGATGTATGGCGAATACGGTTTATATGTGTGAACGAATCAATACAACAGTTTATTAAATTCGCCGTTACCGGCGGACTGGGAACAATCACCAACTTAGCTATTTTTTTCCTGTGCGTTGACAAATTAGCTGCTCCGGAAATTCCCGTGAGCATTGGCTGTTTTCTAATCGCAGGAACCCAAAACTACATTATTAATCACAAATGGTCGTTTGCCCGAAACACGGAAAAAACGCCGTTGTCGGTAAAGAAATGGGGTGCTTTTTTATGTGCTTCCCTTTTGGGGCTCGCCGTAAACATAGTGGTCATGCAAAGCATTATTCACCATGTCATACTACCCTATAAATTCATCGCTCAAGCCTGTGGTATCGTCTGCGGCATGATGCTCAATTTTATCATATCGAAATTGTTCGTTTTCAGGAGAAAATAAAATTAAGAATAAACAAAATACAACGGACAATAGTATCTATTTCGTGCTTTTTCTTATCGCTTTCGTATTTGTTTATTTTTCAACATACAACCCGCTGAATTTCAGGAGTATGCATGTTGATTCATCAGTCTATATTACCATTACGCAAGGAATCAGCAGGGGATATCTGCCTTACCATGATTTTGTTGATAATAAAGGCCCGCTCATGTACCTTTTGGGGCTTCCCGGATTTATGCTCGGCGGTTTTACCGGCACATGGATAACCGAACTTATCCTGATGTGTATCGCGGTTTTTTTCGCCTATAAAATCGCGTTATTTTTTGCGGATAAATACAAAGCGCTGCCTGCCGTTGCGTGTACTTTTGCCGCGGCTCGTGCGTTTTTTACCGTTTCCGCCGGAACCGAAGAGTATTCTCTGCCATTTTTGATGATTGCGTTGTATATTTTTACAAAGTACTATTTTTCACCAAAACGGGATATCAGTATACCCTCTCTCATTGTTTTAGGTATATGCTTTGCGTCTGCTGTGTTAATCAGGCTTAATATGTTTCCCCTTTGGGCGGGTTTTTGCGCGATCATTTTTCTTGAATTGATACTCAAGCGCCGCATTGCCTCTCTGGGGAAATATGTACTTGGCTTTTGTGCGGGGATACTCGTTGTTTTATTGCCTGCTTTTTTGTATTTGAACTTGAATGGCATCACGGAAGATTTCTTGCATCAGGTTGTATTTGGCGGCGCTTCGCGGGGATTCGGCGGGGCGAGTATCAAACAAACGATGAAAATTTTTTATGTTGTCCTTAACCGTGCTTATTCCTTTGTGCCGCTTTTTTGGGGCCTGTTTTCAATGATTAAAAACTGTAAACAAAAGGATTTTCTGTTCTGTACCGGATATACTTTTTCGTATATTCTTGCGGTGTTATTTCTTTCGTTTTCAGACGGAGGCGATCACTATAACTTGACGCTTATTCCTTTTTTTGTTCCGCCAATCGCTGTTTTTGTGCAATCAATTTATTCCGCTTTTTCCTTTTTTTCAACGAAGGCCAAGCGGAATTTGGCAATCACTTTATTTCTTTGTGCTGTCTTTTTCCAACAGATTCTGAAGTATTTTGACGACTTTGCGGGAGGATTCAGCGATCATTCCGGTGAACAATTGGTACACATCGGAAAAATCATTGATGAAAACACATCTGCCGATGATAAAATTATTTCCCTTGGCATAAATGCTTGTATTTATCCGTTTACCCAACGCGATGCGGCCTCCAGGTATATTTATCAAGGGTCGGGTGTTGATCACTTGTCGAATGCGCGGCAGGAATTTTTATCCGATACATTGAAAAACAAACCGGCAATTATCGCCATATTTGCCGACGACGACAACGGAACTTATGACTATTTGCCCGATTGGTATGCCCCTGTTTTCGAGCTCATCGAAAACGAATACCGGCTTTTGTCGGATGAAAACGCCTGTTTTTTATATGTCAGAAATTAAGAACTAATGGTAAAATAAGACATAATGAAGCATGGTGTGGTTTGGAATTTGGCGAATCTTTTTTTCATGCCGGACCTTGAAAATTTGCGGGTTAGATAGCGTGTAAGGTGGATTATTGCTTGTGTACACAGCATTTAGTGGTATAATATAATCAACACTCCACCTTCGAGTTTATCCGGCGAGGGTTGACGGGCTTTGTCCGTTCGAAAGGCTTACGGAGCAGATAAGAGACATGGAAAAACCAAAGAGAACAGATCAAAACTCCGCTGAAATCGGCTTTGAAAAGCAGATATGGGCCGCTGCCGATAAACTGCGGGGTAGTATCGACGCAAGCGAATACAAGCACGTCATACTTGGGCTGATTTTCCTTAAATACCTGTCCGACAAGTTTGATAACCGGTATAGGGAGCTCAAGGAAGCAGGTCATGGTTTTGAGGAAGACCGGAACGCCTATGACGAAAAGAATGTATTCTATGTTCCAAGCTCCGCCCGCTGGAAGAAGATAGCCGCAAAAGCCCATGCGCCCGAAATCGGAAAAGTTATTGATGACGCTATGGTTGCTATTGAGAAAGAAAATGCCAAACTTAAAGGCGTGCTGCCGAAAAATGTTGCCCGGCCGGAGCTGGATAAACGCTGCTTGGGGGAAGTGGTAGACCTCTTTACTAATATCGCGATGACCGTTCAGGGCGATACCAAAGATATTTTAGGCCGAACTTACGAATATTGCCTTGGTCAGTTTGCCGCCCGGGAAGGAAAACTTGCCGGGGAATTTTATACACCTGCTTGTGTAGTGCGGACATTAGTTGATGTGATAAAACCTTTTGGGGATGTGCGGGTATATGACCCCTGCTGCGGTTCCGGCGGTATGTTTGTGCAGTCCGCAAAGTTTGTAGAAAATCATCAGGGGAATATCAACAAACTCTCAATTTTCGGACAGGATTCTAACCCCACCATCTGGAAGCTCTGCCAAATGAACCTTGCCATACGGGGGATAGAGGCCGACCTTGGGGAAGTGGCGGCGGATATTTTTTTTAATGACCAACACCCTTCAAAAAAGATGGATTTTATTCTGTCTAATCCGCCGTTTAATAGTTCTGACTGGGGCGGGGATAAGCTGCAAACCGATGCACGGTGGAAGTACGGCGTTCCCCCTGCGGGAAACGCAAACTTTGCATGGCTGGAGCACATGATTCATCATTTAAGTCCCAAAGGTCGTATCGGTATGGTGCTGGCAAACGGATCCCTTTCCAGCCAATCCGGAAATGAGGGAGAAATCCGCAAGGCCATCATCGAGGATGACCTTCTGGAAGGAATTGTCGCCATGCCGTCGAATCTGTTTTATTCCACAACCGTTCCGGTGGCCCTCTGGTTTATCAATAAGAAAAAAGCTCAAAGCGGGAAGAGCCTGTTTATAGATGCCCGGAATATGGGAACTATGGTGACACGCCGTTTGCGGGAGATGGCAGATACGGATATCGCCAAAATAGCGGATACCTTTGAAAAGTTTGCTAACGGCAAGTTTAAGGCAGAGAAAGGATTTTCGGCGGTAGTAAAAACAGCGGAAATAGCCATGCAGGGTTATATTGTTACGCCGGGCCGTTATGTCGGGCTTGCGGAACAAGCGGAGGATGGAGAGTCGTTTGATGAGAAGATGAAACGACTTACAGCGGAACTTGCGGGGTACTTTGCTGAGAGTCATAAACTGGAAAAGGAGATAAAGAAGCGACTGGGGGCGATTGGGTGGAAGGTATAAAGGCGGGCGGAGGGGAAGGGAAGAATGTGAATAAATTAGATATTACCGGATTAGTAAATGCCGTCTCCTCTCTTGAGCGGAGTGTAAATGTCGTCATACGCAAGGAACAATCAGAGGAAACCCCTGCTGATGAGCTGGAGACTTTACACGCCGGTGTTATACAGGCATTTGAATTTAGCTATGAACTATGCTGGAAATTCATAAAACGCTGGATTGAGATGAATGTCGGGAATGATGTTGTAGACGGTGTGCCCCGGCGAGAATTATTCAGGCAGGGGGCAGAAAACAAACTTATTAGCGATGTGGATAAATGGATGGAATTTCATGGGGCAAGAAACCGCACATCCCACACCTACGGCGAAAATACCGCTGCCGAGGTATATCAATATTCGGTAGAATTCCTACCCTATGCTAAAGCATTGTTGCTCTGTTTAGAGAAAAAAATATGATCTGTATTACAGAATACGAATACAGCATTATTCTCTCGATATTAAAAAACTATGTAAGCGACTGCGAGGTTCGGGCTTTTGGTTCGCGCTATACATGGACAAACAAGGATTATTCCGATTTAGACATTGCAGTGGTTGGAAAGAAATCTCTTGGCATCAAGCGCTTGGGAGAATTATGCAATGCCTTTGAAGAATCTGAATTGCCTTTTCGTATGGATGTTTTAGACTGGTACAGCCTGTCAAAGGAGTTCCAAACGGTAATAGCGCGGGGATACGAGGTGATTTATGCGCCGGGGAAAGCGCCGCTTGCAACGAAATTCCCCGTACAGGAGTGCAAGCAGGTGCGGCTGGGGGATGTTGGTGATATTCAAACAAAAAAACATGTCAGGAATATAACTGTCAGGGCGACAATACCCTCCATAAACACAACTTTATTGTCACAAGTTATTGCAGATTTACCCCCACTCGCCATTCAGCGTTCCATTGTCACAATCCTATCCTGTCTTGATGATAAAATCGAACTGAACAACCGGATTAACGCTAACCTGGAAGCCCAGGCCCAGGCGATTTTCAAAAGCTGGTTTGTAGACTTTGAACCGTTCCGGGAAGGGGAATTTGTTGACAGCGATTTGGGGAAGATTCCAAAGGGGTGGAGAGTGGGGACGCTGGGGGAAATATCGACTATTACGGTAGGGGAATCCCTCAATGGAAATAGTTATAATGAAACAGGCAAAGGAATTGTTGTTTATCCGCGGCGAACAGAATTTGGTTGGCGACACCCTACGAAAAGACTCTATACAACGGAACCTAAGCGTCTTGCAAAAAAAGGCGATATTTTGTTGGATGTGCGATCCCCGGTTGGGGACTTAAATATTGCAAAAGAAGACTGTTGTATTGGTCGTGGCTTAGCTACAATAAATGGGGAAAATAAAAGCTTTCTGTTTTATGCAATGTTACACATGAAAAATCAATTTTCAGCATTTGCTGGTGAAAGTACTGTTTTTGAATACATCAACAAAGATGATGTGCATGAATTGAAACTTGTTGTTCCTCCTGATAGTATTGTAAAAGAATATGAAATACTGTGTAATCCGATGGATATAACACGTTATAATCTTTGCAACGAAAATCTATGCATATCCTCCACTCGTGATTCTTTACTCCCTTGCCTTATGTCCGGAGAAAAGGTATAAATCCCGATTCAGCTCAAGCTATGACGGAAATTATTCATACAAATAAATTGAAAATAAGTTATTTGATCTTAAAGATGACCAGATTCAAATCATTACCGGTTCAATACCCGACCCTTTAAAAATAATATAGAAACAATTTATAAAGAAGCACAGATATTATTCCCGGATGCCGTAAAAAAGGCATTACGAGAAATTGAACTATTCTATAGCGCACTCATTAAAAACCGTATACTCCGATTATCTGAGTAAAAAAACAACCTGTCTCTTCAAATAAAAGAGAAATCAGTAAAATCATCGGAATTATCCCGGAAATTAAATCAATCAAAGGACGAAAATCTCGGCATGGTCGTTGCGGTCGAATTGAAAAGCATAAAAAAACACTGTTTTCCGCCTCTTATACTTTTTTTATCAAAGTGTTAATCTAACATCGTTTTGCTTCTGCTGTAGTTTAAGGAGAAGCGTTCCCAAAAATGCTGGTTTTTGGGATACATTCGGGTAATGTTTTTAGGAGTAATCGTGTCTAAAAAAATCGGTTTTATCGGTCTTGGAAATATGGGATACGCGATTTTGAGTGCTTTTATCACACAGGGCGCACTGGATAAAAAAGAGATTGCTGTTGTTTCACGCAGCGAAAAAGGCAGGCTCCTTGCAGAAAAAGAGGACGTTGTGGTTTTTTCAAACACAAAAGAGCTTGCCTGTTTTGCCGATATTATCATCCTTGCCGTAAAACCAAAAGATTCATTAGCCGTCATTGCAGAGATCAAACAAGAGCTTAAAAACAAAGCTCTGCTTTCAGTTGTCGCGGGCCTCAATTATAAAACGATACAGCAAACTATGGATGGCGTGAATGTGAGAGTCCTCACCGCATTGCCCAATACGCCGGTTCAGGTATGCCAAGGTATTATCGCGCTTACAAAAGAAACAACATTTACCGAAGAAGAAAAGAAATTTACACAGACAATTTTTGAATCCGCAGGCATGGTTGAGTGGATTGAGGAAAAATTCTTGCCCGTCTTCTCCGCGATTGCCGGTTCAGGGCCGGCCTTTGCCGCGATCTTCGCAGAAGCGCTGGCGGACGGGGCTGTGCTTGAGGGCCTGCCAAGAGCACTCAGCTACCGGCTTGCTGCGCAAATGATGACCGGGACAGGAGCACTGCTCCTTGAAACAAAGAATCACCCGGGAATCATAAAAGACAGCGTCTCCTCCCCGGGAGGCACAACAATTGAAGGTGTCGCAGAACTTGAAAAAAACACCTTCCGTTCTGCGCTTATTGCAGCGGTACGTGCCTCTGCGGAAAAATTCAATCGTTTAATTCACTAAGGCAGCGCCCGTACTCTGTCCGTATTGTTTTTTGAGGACTTGTAAAAAACAGGGAGACTGCCGGTTAAGGAGAAAAAATGAACAGGATAACTATGACCGGTTTGATTGGTTTGTTCTGTGTGAGCCTGCTTCAGGGCGGCATCACGAATCTGAGTCCGGCTATCGCGGGCATTTCCCGTGCTTTAGGCCGTGATCCGAATACTGTCGCGCAAATCGGCACATTTCCGGCTATCTTTGCGGTTCTTGCTTGTCTTTTGATTGGGCAACTTGCAGGAAGAGTGCTCAAATATAAAACAATCCTTATTGTATCTTTGTTGATAAGCATACTCGGCGGATCATTGCCGATGTTTTTTCCTTCCTGGCCTGTTATCCTTTTTTCCCGTGTTTGTGTAGGGCTTGGCGTTGGTGTTTTCTTTACCTTGCCCCCCTCGTTGATAATGAAATTCTTTTCCGGAAAAAAACAACGGGTGAACCTGGGTATTGCGACCGCTTCCGGCTGTATAGGCGGCTTTTTGGCCATGCTTGTGGCCGGCCTGCTGGTAGATATAAAATGGGTCTATACCTTTGGAATTTACGCATTTGGCATACCGGCGTTTATTTTGGTTTGTATCGGATTGCCCGAACCGGATAGCTCCGTAGAACACGCAGCAGCTAAAGAAAAAGTCAAACTCCCTGTTCCGGTTATACTGAATTTTATCATGATATTTCTGGCTTTTACATTATGGATACCCACACAGCTTTTTATATCAAATATTATTATTGACAGGAATATGGGAAGCGGTGTTCACGCCGGAATCGTGGCGATTATGTTTAATATTTCCGCTATCACTTTAACGGTTCTTTTTGCTCCCCTATACCGGATATTCCACAAATACCTTGCAGCAATCATTTTATTTTTGTGTGGCTGCGGTATTTTTTTGATATATTATGCGGATAATCTTGTTACGGCGGGTATCGGGATGTTTTTAATCGGCTCGATTATGCTCTTAATCCCCACTTTGCTTTCCGACAATGCCTGTTATCTTGCCCCGAAGGATATTACCTTTGCAACATCTTTGCTTATGATTGCCCTGAATTTGGGGATTTTTGCCGCAGGCCCTTTCTCGAGTCTTGCCTCAATTATCAGGTCTGACAGAGCTTTCCCCGGTATCTTCTTCGCAATTTTCGCGATGGCGTTTATGTGCTTGTGCTGCCTTTTTATCAGGATATTTCAAAAGAATATTCCGGTTAGGAACTGATAGCAAACATGGAAACACGAGTAGGACTGGGAAGGGATCTGCATAAACTTGTTGAAGGGCGGCGCTTTATCCTTGGCGGTGTTGAGATTCCTTTTTACAAGGGGGAGAGCGGACATTCCGATGGTGATGTTTTAACTCATGCGATTATTGACGCCCTGCTTGGCGCGGCGGCTCTGGGTGATATCGGTGAATTATTCCCACCGGATGACGCGCTCTGGAAAGACGCCGATTCAATTAATCTGTTAAAAATCGCCTACCATCGGGTATCTAATGCCGGTTGGAGGCTTGTCAATATTGATTGTGTTGTAAATTGCGAGAAGCCGAAAATACTGCCGTACCGCGATGCGATACGCACACGCCTTGGAAAAGCCTTGAGCCTTGAATGTTTATCAGGCATTGGTGATCCCCCCCCCCCGGAAATCTTTATTAAAGGAAAAACCGGCGAGGGTTTGGGCGATATTGGTAAAAGCAGAGCGGTCGAAGCGTTGGCCGTATGCCTTCTTGAAAAAGAATAGCGGACTTTCCGTGTTTTTTGAATTTTTCTTTTGGGCTTTTACGCTATAAGGCGGCAGGCCGATTTTCCTCAAGTGATTTCAGATAGGTGCTCAGCAATGTAACAGAAGCAGCATCGGCAAAACCGCCGACAGCTTCGGTAATCTCGGTTTTTCTAATTTCATAACGGACATCGTCTTTGCCCGTCCTGCGTAAACGTCGGATAATTATCTCACTCGGGCAGGGAATGAGCAAGACAGCACGGAACATCAAGGCAATATCGCCGACCGGCGGTGTTCCGGCATTTCCAAGATCAAACCAGACGGTAAATGTTGTCCCCGATCCTTTTTCCGTGTGTAAATTCCAACCACCGGCATGTTCATCAACTGTTTTTATTAAAAACGGAATCCCTATACCGATTTTACCTTTAGTGTTCCCACGATCTTCAAAAGGATCAACGGCCTGTTTGGCTTCATCGTGGCTCATTCCCTTTCCATTGTCTTTTACCGAAAACCGGAATTCATTAGCAATTTCCGTTACCTCGAGCTCAACTGTATCAGCACCGGACTCACAGGCGTTTTGTGTGATGTCGCCGACTAGATCGCTTAATGTTACCATGATTTTACCTTATATGATTTCCCAGAAAATTTCTAGGGTCGAATCTGACCTGAACCTCTGATAAGATATTTGATTGAACAGAGGGCTTCAAGTCCCATAGGGCCGCGGACGTGCAATTTTTGAGTTGAAATACCGAGCTCGGCGCCGAATCCAAACGCGCCGCCGTCGGTAAAACGAGTGGAGGCGTTAACATAAACACAGGCTGCGTCTACTTCCCTTAAAAAGCGCTCCGAGGATTTGAGATCATCGGTTAATATACACTCGCTGTGCCCTGTCCCGTAACGCTTGATATGATCTATCGCCTGATCAATGGTATCTACGGTTTTTACAGCAAGAATAAAATCAAGATATTCGGTTTCCCAGTCTTCTTCCGTGGCGTCTTCGATAAGAAGCAGCGCTTGAGCTGCGGCGCTTGTCTCCCCAAACGCTGCTTTAGCCTGCGGATCACAGCGAAGCTTCACTTTTCCGGCTAATTTTTCGGTAAGAAGCGGCGCAAGAGCAGATAAAGCGTCCCGATGAACAAGGATAGTCTCCACGGCATTACAAGCACCCGGTCTCTGTGTTTTTGCGTTACAGATTATTTCTGCGGCGTTTTGCGGATCGGCGCTTGGCTCAATATAAATATGACAATTGCCCTCGCCGGTTTCGATAACGGGCACACGGGCGTTTGCAAGCACATACTGAATAAGATTATGCCCTCCGCGGGGAAGCACAACATCAATTTTCCCGCGTGCTTGTAAAATCTCGTTTACCTCACTGTGTTCACCGGAGGAGGCAAGCTCTACGGCATCCTCGATCCCTCCGCCTGCTTTAAGCCCGTATTTTATTGCAGTGACAAGGGCCTGATTTGAGTTAAGTGCTGCCGAAGAGCCGCGCAGCAAAATCGAACAGCCTGCTTTGTAGGCAAGAGCAAAAGCATCCACCGTAACATTCGGGCGTGATTCATAAATGATGGCGACAACGCCAAGGGGTACGGTCAGACTTTCGATAAAAAGCCCATTGGGTAGGGTCCAGCCGGCGCGGACTTTCCCGACAGGATCAGGAAGATTCGCAATGTTTTTTACCCCCTGAATCATCTCGTGCACCCGATCTTCATTGATCCGAAGTCTTTCGACCAGAGATTCTTTTGTATCTGTCTGCCGGGCTTTTTCAATATCGTAGGTATTGGCAAGAAGGATTTTTGTTTCGTCTTTCCTGATTGCCTCTGCCACGGCAAGCAGAGCTTTATTTTTATTCTCGCCGCTTTCAAGTGCAAGTTTTTTTTGTGCATCTCGAAGCGAATCAAATACGGCATCTAACATTATAAATCTCCTGTTTATAGCTTCCTGCGGCGTTTTCGGGGGCACTACGGGGGTGGAATCCCCGCAAAGGGGAAGCGAGGGGGGCTTTACCCCGTTAAAAAAAGTTTCCTAATAGCCGTCTGACATTACGCGGTTTTTATCACGTTGATAAAGGTCCTGGTATATCAGATTGCGGTCTTTTAATTTGTCCTTCAAGTTTTGCGCGAAAGGCATATACCGCCAAAAAATCCCCCGTACCTCTTTATCCAGTTTTTGTATGCCTTCGGCTTCTTTTGTCATCCACGAGATGTAATCCTGAATAAAATATAGTTTTACATCGCCTTTTATTTTTTGCGACTGAAACCACTGATAATAATTTCCGGTGAGGCCTTCTTCCATCCAGTAAAAGGATGCTACTTCTTTGGCGAATTGCCAGCGGTAATCACCAATTGCTGTAAGGATTGCTATGGTAATATTCTTCGGATAAAGCGGGACTGCGATGCGTCCCCGGCTTGTAAGTTTATTCATTCTGTCAAACGGCTCCCAACAGACGCCGTAATCGCCGTAAGTCGGTAAAAGCAGTACAAAGGGCACGATTCTGTTGATTTGATTTTTATATTTTCGCAGGAAGACTTCGTTATCTATGCTTTCCACCCATGCTAATTTTCTTATCACATTTTCCCGATAACAGACATCATTAGGCGCACGGTGAAAATATTCTCCGCTCAGCATGGGGAAACTGTTCCCCATTTTGCCTATTGTCATTTTTGCCATCTGTCTGATTGAATTAAATTCAGTATTGAGGGCTTGTAAGTCAACCGAGACGGATTCGGCAGCCTGGAGTTTTTCCAGTTTTTCTTTTACGGACGCGCTGGCTGCTTTGTTCTCGGTATATATATTTACAAGGTTGCTTATCTCGCGGTCAAAACGCGATAAATCTTTGAGTATTTCCTGAACTTCGACAAGCGCTTTTTTTTGCTCATCGGCATAACAATTATCAATTTCTGCAAATTGAGGATGAGGGCTGTGTCCGGTAATAAAACTAATTCTGCTTTTAAGGATCCCCTCGTTTTCTTTTCGTTTTATATTTAAATTCCGCAACATGCCCTGCGTTCCCTCAAGTTTTCCGTCAAGCTTTTCTATCAGGGTGCGAAAATGGGCGCTGTTATCGTTCCTGTCCGACCGCACTTCATCCGTGCTTGACGCTTTTATCTCATTCCGGCCTATCGAGCGCAGCCATTCATCAATATAATATACAGCCGATTCGGGTGATGGGCCATCAATTATTTTTGAAAAAAAGTCCCTTGTTTCGGGGTTGAGTGTTTCGGGGTTTAACAGGGCGTAACGTAAAAGGAACTTTTTCGGCTCACAAATCGCTCCCGTTGCTTCCCGGGCTATCTTGGCGCAGTAATCCCAATAAATATTAATGATTTGCTGACGAAAAACTGTTTTGTCTTTTTGATCCGCCGCCCCCATGTATTTTTGATAAATATCATGCAGCCGTTTTGCTTCGTCCCCGCCATGAGTAAGCGCGTTTTTGTAATAAGAGGGATCGTTAAAAACCGGAGCAGCGGTATCAGAGAGTAGGGTGCTGATAAGCGGAAATTGAGGAAAGCCCGCCGCAGACAACGGAAGAGTCTCTTCGGCGGACTCTTCCTGAAAATCCGAAACAGCGTTTTCACTGCCGGAGCCGGTCTCTGAAATAAGGTCCGTCTCCGCTTTGAGCGATTCTGCCGTTTTATCGGATTCAAGATTCATATACTAAAAACTACCAAAAGCGCCGTGGATCGTCAATATCTCGGCAATAGTATTCGGGAATTTCCCGGTTAAAACACATCGTCCGTGTCTGAGGCGAGATATCAGCGGCTCGGCATTCGCTGCTTCCTAAAACCCTACGAATAATATTTCAGGCTCAAGCTCTATACCAAGATTCAGGCGCACCCTGTCTTTGATAAGTGTAATAAGAGAAAGGACATCATGGGCACTTGCGCCTCCGGTGTTGATGATAAAGTTTCCGTGCCAGTCGGCAAGCCGTGCTCCGCCGATCTGAGTTCCACGCAAGCCAAGCTCCTCTATGATTTTTCCGGTGGGCTTACCAAATGTGCGGTTGTTTTTAAAAACAGAACCGGCCGATGGATAAGAAAAGTGTCCCTTTGATTCTCTGTCCTTGCGGTATGTTTCCATTTGCTGCGAAATCTCGTACGCATTGCCTTTTTTAACCCGAAAAGACGCGGAAAGGATCAGAATATCACGATTTTGAAAAGGACTTTTTTTATAATCGTAATCCTCGTTCCGGTAAGGGACAATCACTTTATTACCTGATTCGTCAAGGATTTCAACTGAGGAAAGAATATCGGAAAGGGATTTTTCGTAACAACGGGCATTCATCCAGACAGCGCCGCCTATGGTACCCGGAAGTCCGGCAAGGAATTCCAAACCACAGAGAGAGTGTTCCAGTGCAAAACGAGCGGCCTCATCGCTTTTTGTTCCGGAGCGGCAACAAATTTCATACAAGGCACCGGACTGTGCTCCGAATTGCCCGTCTTTACCATTCTCTTTACCGGCGTCATCGGGTTTTGCTTTGATAACACAACCTTTCCACTCTGAAACATCAAGAATAGTACCACGAAATCCTTGGTCCGAAACCAAAATATTTGAGCCTAAACCCAAAATGAAAAGAGCTGTCTTCTCTGTACGATTTTTTTTAAGGATTTCGGCGGCTTCTTCTATAAAAACATCACAAGGGGGTTTTATATAAAAATCAGCAGGACCGCCTATATGAAAGCTGGTATGCCCTGCAAGCGGTTCGTTTCGAAGCAAAACTTTCTAGTCCCGGTATGGATAACCATTTTGGAGCAACATCTCGTAAAACTCACGTAAGGGGAGTCCCACAACATTACTGTAAGAACCGTTGATCCTTGAAACAAAGCAGGCACCAAGACCTTGAATCCGGTAGGAACCGGCTGCGCCCTGCCACTCGCCGGTATCAAGATACCAATTTAAATCACTCCGGCTCATCTGAGCAAAGGTGATATGAGTTGAGACTGGTTTACAGTCAATAGCATTAGCTTTGCCGTTAAAAAGAGCGCAGGCAGTAATAACCTCATGCTCCTTGCCTGAAAGTATTTTTAAGGTTTCTTCCGCCTCTTCCCGCGAAGAGCTTTTGCCGAAAATCCTGTCCTCAACCGCAATGAGAGTATCGGCGGCAAAAATCCATAAAGGTATTTTCCCTTTTAGATCCTCTATTACTTTTTCTACTTTTTTTTTCGCCATAGCCATAGCAAAATCAGGGGGAGAAATTCCTCCTGTGTTTTTCTCTTCCACAAGCGGCGGAATAATTTTAAACGGCAATCCAAGCAGCTTAAAATATTCCTGACGC
The DNA here is from genome assembly GCA_031284645.1 of Spirochaetaceae bacterium. Lineage (GTDB taxonomy): Bacteria > Spirochaetota > Spirochaetia > Treponematales > Breznakiellaceae > JAITXS01. The sequence continues at coordinate 16,686 of JAITXS010000059.1, forward strand.
CGGAGAGAGCCTGACGCTAAAACAATTGACTCCATATAACTATTATAACCCGTATTTCTATAGTTCGCAAGCACTATTTTATCATTGGTGCAATTCGTAGCCGTAAAGTGGCTTAAAATGCCATAAAACAGCCGTTTTTGGCATATTTTACGATGTTCTGACATATATTCCGTTCACAATGCCATCCTGAACAGAGCGATTCAGGGCAGTTTCAAGCATTAACACCATACGTTAAACGACTACGGATTGAAGTTTAATATGTTTTTACCGCTTGACAAAAACCCGCCATCCATCATAAACTTACACCATGAGGAAAGAGGTGAACGATCTCATATCGGAAGCAGTCCAGCTGATTTTCTCTCTCATTGATGGTGCAGTAGAATACCTGTCGCCGTATGCGCACAGCGCCAATACCCAATACCCAATACCCAATACCCAAATTATTATTTAAGCGCAAAAAAGTTTGTCAAGCCCCCCAGAGGGGAAATCAGCAATTTCAATATAAAACCTCGAAAAAGAATGACCACAGAAGCTATGGAATTTATCCACAGCTTCTGTGGTTTTTATTTTATCAATCTCTATGCAGTCCCGTTTTTTAGCAGGCAAACATGAAAAATTCAAAGCCTGAAACAAAGAGGACGGTGCTCAAGATTGGTTTTGTTTTAAGAGTGACAGGCGACCTTCCCGCTTTTTTTGCTGTCCCGCGAGTTTATATATCTTCTGCTGATTATATCGCATCACCTGAATTGTGCGGGGTAGTTTTAGTGCCTGTCGTAAAATTTGGGATTTTATGTATTTATGAGTACATTACACACAGATCGTTAGGGTTTGAAAAAATAAAATACCGGCATGGAGAAACAATGCAAAGGTCTAGGCAGGGTAAAGGGGAGTAGGGTTTAGGGTACAGGTTTTCTGGTAAAGTCTAAACCCCCTACCCCGAAGCAAAGAGTCAAGGGGAATTGGGTATAAGGTAAAGGCTGTCTGGTAAAACCCAGACCCTATACCCACCACCCTAAACCCTATTTAGACCCAAGACCCTAATAAGCAAGGAGAAGAAGGATGAAAAGAAAAGTGAGAGCCGGCGTGTTGGCCGCATTGATGATAACGGGAGCAGGTCTCTGGGGGCAGGAAGCCGGAGAGATTAATGCGGGAATCCTGTTGGAAAGTGCAATGGGAACGCGCAAGGGCATAAGCATGGAGGGCGGCATAATCGGCGGGTACGGAGTCACGGATAATCTGAGCATCGGGATAAAAGCAGATTACGGGCATGACTTTAGCAATCTCGG
>JAITXS010000060.1 GCA_031284645.1 Spirochaetaceae bacterium
GGTTGCCCCAATCCAGTCAATTTGATGGCGTAATTCAGGCGGCAGCGCATTTTTTGCCGGAGCCAGGGCTGCCTCGGTTTTTTTTGCTTCCTCATAAAAAGCGGTGAGTTCTGATATTACTTTTTCCTGGTACTTTTTGAGATAAAAACTCATGAACTTATCCGTGAAAAAAGATTGTACGGTATACCCACGAAGTCAATATTATTGTCCTTCATATAATCATCATCGAGGAAACAAGCCGGAGCATAAACTATGATTCTTTTACCGGGATTGGCCTTGATAAGTTGTTCAGCCATATCAAAATTGAGGGGCATTTTTGTCAATGTGTCAAAGTTTTGTTTGTAAAGAAGATAGATAACATTTCGATTACATGAACCGACATAATATGATTTTTCGTCAATGGTTTTTTTATCGGGTAAGCTGTTCCCGGTACAGAGATAATACACATATTCAGCAAACTGTTTATAGGTGGGGAGCTGTCCCGAAAGTATCGTTTCTGCATCAATGGGGATTCCTACCTTGAAATAACGGAAACCTGATTTATAGTTATATTTATCAATAGCCCGCTTTATACGTTCACGAGTAATGTCTTTGCAGATGTTCTTCTTGGGATCGTCTGTCGTTGCTTCTACTGCTTGAATGAGAATACATTTTCTGTCTCCGCCGTCTTCTTTATTCAAGTCCATTACGGCATGCATAGTAGTACCGCTTCCGGCAAAGGCATCCAAAATAGTGTCTTCTTTATCTGTTCCTAATTGCAAAATACGATTAATTAATCTAACAGGTTTTGGTGTATCAAATGCTAATTCAATCTCATCTGAAAATATTGATCTTATCTCACGGGTTGCTTCTTGATTGTGACCAACTTCTGTATTTATCCAAATAGTATCAGATTTTTTTCCTTGCTGAACTTCAGATAAAAATCTTTTTAATCTAGGAAATGCTGTACCATCTTTACCAAACCAAATTCTATTTTCTATTATCATCTGTTTCAAATTTTCTTGAGAATAGACCCAATGCTTACCCTGTGGAACATTAAAGATTTTACCAGTAGGTCCCGTTACTTCATAATATCCTTCTTTTCGTTCTTCACTTGCAACAAGATCACCGGAACTCCAATCACCCCTGGGGTCATTATCAGGATTTGAATACCTTTCATTCATCTTCGAAGTTCGTTCAAGTAAATTAATTGTTATATTTTCAATGTTCTTTGCGTAAAGTAAAATATACTCATGATTATCGGATAAATATTTTGCATCATTCTTAGTGCTATGAATTTTTTGCCATATTATATTTGCTATAAAATTATCTTCCCCAAATATTTGATCCATCACCTGTCTTAAATTATGCTGTTCATTATCATCAATAGAAATAAAAATGACTCCATCATCGATAAGCAAATCCCTCATTAACTTGAGCCTTGGTGTCATCATACAAAGCCATTTATCATGGCGGGTCAGATCATCCTTGCCTACCTCTTTGCCGAGCCACTCTTTAATCATGGGATTATTCACATTATCGTTATAGACCCAATTTTCATTGCCCGTATTATAGGGCGGGTCTATGTATATACATTTGATTTTCCCGGTGTATTGGGGCAGAAGGGCTTTGAGGGCCAGTAGGTTATCCCCTTCAATTATGAGGTTACCTGCCGTAGTTTCCGGGTGATAGTGGAGTTTCGGAGCCTCGTCCAGGGTATGATAGGGGACAGAAAGGTGGTGATTCCAGATGATATTTTTACCCTTGAATTGCAAGGTTGGCATGATTTTTGCTCCCAAGTTCTTTTTGAACGGAAACCCGCCCATATATAGCATAACATGGGAAGTAAAAAATGGAAAGCGAAGTAGCCGCCTCAATCATCACTTCGGTCATCGGCTGGACAGAATAACCCACCCGGATGAAGCCGCCGTCCTCAGTCATTCCTTTCCTAACCCTCTGGATATGACACTACCGGGTACCCTACTCCATCATCGCGGCCATAACTTTTGCGCCGTTAAGAATATTCTTGAGCAGGACGTATTCATTCGGCTGATGGGCAGTGTCGTCAATCGGAGACCAGACGACCGAATCAATATCCGCATTACGCAAAAAAGCGCCGACCGTGCCGCCGCCTATGCCGACAGGGCGAGCGTCAATGCCCAAGACTTCTTTTATTTTCCTTGTAAGCTCTTTTACAAGCGGCGCGTCCTGTGAAGTTTGTTTTGACTCACTACGCTGCAATAATTGATATGACACCGTAATTTTGTACTTTGCTTCGATTTTTTTAATAATTTTTTCTGTTTCTTCAATGACAGCTTGTACCGGATAACGGGGCAGTATACGCATATCCATACAAAATACATCTTCACCCGGAATCGTGTTAACGTTCGGCACATTTGCTTCTTTTTTTGTCGGCTGAAATGTTGAATACGGCGGATTAAACAAGCTGTCTTTTTCGTTAAATTTTTGTGTAAGCTCATTGTGCAGCGTAAGCGCGAGATCGGAAGCGGCAAGAAAAGCGTTTGCACCAAGATCCGGCCGTGAGCCGTGGGCCTGTAATCCTTTGGTGATAAACTTAATCCATGCAAGATTTTTTTCGGCTATTTCGATTGTCTCTCCGGTGCTGTCGCCGCCATCAGGGATAAGCGCCATATCATCGCGGCGAAAGAGCGGCGGTGACAATTTTTGACCCAAGGCAAACAGGGCTTCCATGCCGTAATGGTTGCCGCATTCTTCATCGGCAACAAAGAGGAGTTTTATCTCACGTGAGGGCTGTATTCCGTTTTCTAAAAACGCAAGGGTCGCGATAATCGAAGAGACCATTCCCTGCTGATTATCTTCGACACCACGTCCGTAAAGCTTGCCGTCTTTTTCGACCATGACCCAGGGATCGCTTGCCCAGAATTTTGCCTCTCCCGGCGGCACCACATCAAGGTGGCTTATGATCCAAAGGCGGCCTTTTGCCGCATCTTTTCCCGCGATTGTCGCGATAAGATTGGGACGAATACCGCCTTTTGCCCGACTGTCAGGAATATCGATCCGCTGTAAATCGTTTATTTTACGGGAGCGAAGCCATTGTTCAAGGAACAGGCATTTATCAAGCTCTCCTTGACCGAGGGAATCCGGAGAAATCGCGGGAATAGCGGTTAGGGCAGACTCAAGCTCAACGGCAAGATTGCCGCTTGCCTCAATAAAATTATGTAGTAATTTGTTCATTTATATCTCCTTCTTTATGCTGGTATTTTGTGCTTGCGAACGCACTGTGGTTGTGTATTGATTCATAGCTTTCGCACTCAATTATAAAATTACAATTTTTGGTGTTGTGGTAGAGTTTTTCCAAACGGATATAAACTTCGCGCACAACGTCCTCGACAAATCGCGGGTTTTTATATGCGTCTTCGGTAACGTATTTTTCATCGACCCGTTTTAACAGTGAATAGACCGGAGACGAGGAGGAATCTTCAACGGCTTTAATGATATCTTCTATCCAGATTAATTCTTTTGAAATGTCGGCAAGCACATAGACATCGGCTCTCTGATTGTGCGCTCCCATTTCGGCTATTGCTTTTGAGCAGGGGCAGAGGGTTGTTATCGGAACTCTTACGGACAGGAATAAGCTGTCCTGTTCTTCGCAGCTGCTTCCTTCTAATTCGCAGAGGTATTCCATTAAACTGGGTTCACCGGAAACCGGGGCGATTTTTTCAATGTAGTAAGGGAAGGTATATTTTGCGTGGGCGCGGGGCGCTTCCAGATCGTTTTTTATCTCTTTGAGCATGGTGATAAAATTTCGTCCTTGAATTTTATCTTTATACCGATGAACTATGCTGGTAAAGCGGCTCATGTGGGCACCTTTGACATCGGCGGGCAGTTCAACGGACAGTTCTATTGAGGCGACCGGCGTTTGATAGGAATCTTGGCCTTTTACAAAAACACGAATCGGGTAACGCAGTTTTTTTATACCGACTTTTTCAAGTACAATACCGCGTTTTTCTCCGCTTCGTTG
>JAITXS010000081.1 GCA_031284645.1 Spirochaetaceae bacterium
CCTTCTTTAGGGTAATTGGGTTGTAGGGTAAAGGGTTTTGGTTTTATCAGGAAGTTAACTACCCGCATCCCAACTCCCCTAACCCTTTGCTTCGGGGTATGGGGTATAGATTTTACCAGGAAGCCCCTACCCCATCCCGAACTTTTCTAAACCTTTGCTTTAGGGGCAGTGCTCACCCCGAAGAAGACCGATGGATCAAATATGAAGGCTTCCCGAACGAAGATAAAAGGAGTATCAGCAATCTACGATTTTATTCCCGAATGCCGCCGCCAACCGAGATAAAGAGTCCTTCAAGATCGCGAAATCCCGCACCGATAATACGGTTAAAGCCTTCCACCATAAAGGGAAGTGTTGCCAAAATCAATACAAAAGCAACACTGATTGAAAGAGGGAACCCTTCTGAAAGTATGTTTATCTGGGGGGCCGCTTTGGAGATAAGACCGGTGGTTAAGGACACAAGGAAGAGCGTACCTAAAATCGGCATACTTATCATAAGTGCGTCAAGGAAAAGATGAGAAAGCCCCGAAGCCATCAACATCGCGATTTTTTCCCGTCCGGCGGCAAGCTCGGGCACACTCAGTGATTGTACGGAATGCCAGAATCCGGCAAGAAAAAGATCGCGGAAGCCGCCTGAGACAAGAAAGACAAGCATGGCGACAAGGTTCAGAAACTGCCCTATCAGCGGATTTTCTATCTGAGCGAGCGGATCAAAAGTTTCTGAAGCGCCGAACCCCATCTGCAGGGAGAAAAACTGGCCTGCCGTGGAGAAAGCGGCAAAGATAATTGTAATAAAAAAGCCTAAAATAATGCCGATGACTGCCTCGCCGCCGATTAACAGGAGGAATCCCAAGCCGAACGGAGCGCCGGATATGCCGGGTAAGCTCTCCCATCCGCTCTGCGACGCGGCTTGCGGCAAAACGCAAAACGCAGCAAAACCGGCAAGAGCGATTTTAGCCACACGCGGGACGGAATCCGAAGAGAGAAGCGGCGCTGTCTCAATCAGTGCAAGCGCTCGTACGGCAAGCAGCAAAAACACCGGCGCGGCTGCTAAAATTTGATTAAGTATCAGTGAGTCAATCATACCACGCCACAGGCCTTAGATTGTTCCCCCAATATCCCGATTTTTGACCGACCATAATGCCGTCATTGTAACGGGGAAACACCGTGTTCGACAATGGATATCCGCTCTTCCCGATAATCCGAATCAAAGAGGCTCATTGTAAAACATATCCCCGAAAAAGAAAGCTCTTTCCGCAAACACTTGGGTACCCGTTTTTGTGAACAAGCCACACAGGGGATATAGCTATCAGGAAGAGGCTTTATGAATAACAAGAAATCCTGTTACCCTTAGCCCTATCGACTCCACACCCTAAACGCTAAATCCTATACCTCTTTGTTTTATGGCGTATAAATTGGAGTCGACCGAGCCTTTTGCGATGCCTAAGACCCGGGCAATTTGACTGTTACTTGCCTCAACGCGCATATTTTTTAAACGCCGTCTCATTCTAACGAGCCTTTCCCGATGCACTTTGATTTTTTCCGAGAGTATTTCGTAATGGATACTGTCTTTTTCCGTATAGTTCAATTTTTGTTCAAAAGACATACAACGGAAATGTTGAAAAAAACAGCCTTCACGCAGAGAGCGGATTTTCCTTTCGGTGCGAAAGCGCAGTTTGTGTAACTGGTCTGTCAATTTATAAATTTCATTTTTGTCCATGCCCAAGCACGGCGCAATACAGGCAATCAAATCATCCGTTAAAAAATAGTAAGATTTTAAAAGAAGGACAAGCGCCTGTTTCGGATTGGTAATATTGACTGTTTCCCCTTTACGGAGCGGAAGAAGCGCCGGGTAGTTTTCATCGGCACATGCTTCAAAACCCTGATCAGGACAGTATGCCGCCTCGGTTTCCGAAACTGATAACTCATGCGCTTTTTCATCCCAGATAACGCATTCTGTTTCATAGTGGGAAAATTTCATTCCGCGGAATTCTTTGTCGGCATAGCGGACTATACTGTTGATATAGGTGTCAAAACTCGCAATAGTCGATTCAAATTTTTCGATAGACTTACTCATACGCGGGTACAGCCAGCAGAGAAAGTCCGCACGTTCACTCTTGTCCCTGTAGCGCAAAAGCCCGAAACTTCCGGGATTTTCCAATATCTGAATAAAGATTTTTGCTTCCAATTCTTTTTTGTCAAAAAGCCCCGCCTTGTATTTTTTAAACAAGATATTGACAGGCTTTTCTCTGGCGGGCGGTATATTCTTTTGATCACGGCTTTGATCGGGGGCTGCCCTGTCGATACTATTTCTGATGCACATAGTCTTCTCCTTATGATTTTACGATTTTCTTGTGTGTCGTCCTATAAGATATGCCGCAAAATTGCGTTTTTAATTCTTAAACCACCCGGGGGAATAAATTTCTATCATTTTTTGGGAGCAGCAACATTGATGGTTGTCATATACTGAGGAGCGTTTTGGGGTGGGGCCGGGGTTTGAGCTTTATCAACATTCCAAAGCCCAAGATACTGTACAGCAAAAATGAGAGGCCCCGGCAATCAGGAACCGGAGTGGCTTACACAAGCTGTTCCAAAATGAGTCCGTTGCCGCTTTATTGACGTTTTTTGATAAAATTTGTATTTTAGAGTATAGGGCATGATTTCACGTCCGTTATTAAAAAAATATTTATAAATTAAGGATAACAAAAATTGAGCAACAACAACGAAGATTGGGGGAATTCCGGTGAATCTGACATACATATTCATACGGTAACAGGAGAGACAGATCCGGACAAAAGCAATGCCGGAGATCAAAGTCAAAAAACAGAGGGATGTATCCCGCAAGGGGACGAAGTGCCTGAAAACGAAAAAGGAGAGTCTTCTTTGACCGTAAAAATTGCCGAACTTGAGAAGCAAAATGCGGAATTAAAAGATCAATACCTAAGGAAAGCCGCGGATTTTGATAACTACCGTAAAAGAACTATCAAAGAAAAACAGGAAGCGATTGATTTTGCCAATCAAAGTCTTCTTCTGGACTTAATCCCCATTATTGACGACTTTGAAAGGGCGATAAAAGCCGCAGAAGAGTCGGCAAAAAGCGAGGCCGAATTTGAAAACCTCAAAACCGGTATCAAGATGATTGAGCAGCGGCTTTACTCCACGCTTGAAAACAAGTGGGGTTTAAAGCGTTTTAATTCCGTTGGTGAGCTCTTTGACCCCTTGCGGCACGAGGCCCTGAGCATGGAAAAATCTCCGGATGTCACGGAAGCGATGGTTCGGGAAGATTTTATGAAAGGCTATACCTTAAAAGATCGGGTTGTGAGGCCGTCCAAAGTTAAGGTTTTAATGCCGGAGGGTAACGGATAGACCGGGGTTTCTTTCCACCGTATAACAAAAAGCCCTAAGCGGATGTATAATCTGCTTGTATATAAAAAAGTTTAAGCTTAAGTATAAGGAGAGTTGAAAAATGGGAAAAATTATTGGAATTGACTTGGGAACCACAAATTCCTGTGTGGCAGTATTGGAAGGCGGAGAGCCTGTAGTTATCCAAAACTCGGAAGGCGGCAGAACAACACCGTCTATCGTTGCTTTTACCAGCAAGGGAGAGCTTCTTGTCGGTGCGCCGGCCAAAAATCAGATGGTGACGAATCCTGAAAACACGATTTTCTCGGTAAAGCGTTTTATGGGCCGGAGGTTTTCCGAGGTCGGGGATGAGATGCGCTTTGTTCCGTACAAGATTGTCGAGCAAGGGGATGACGTCCGTATTGAGGTCAACTCAAAAAAATATTCGCCGCCGGAAATTTCTGCTTTCACCCTGCAAAAAATGAAAAAAACAGCTGAGGATTACCTTGGCGAAACAGTTACCGAAGCGGTCATTACGGTTCCGGCCTACTTTAACGATGCCCAGCGTCAAGCAACCAAAGACGCCGGTAAAATCGCCGGTCTTGATGTTAAGCGCATCATCAATGAACCAACCGCGGCGGCTCTTGCCTTCGGCTTTAACAAAGATCAGAAAAAAGAAAAAACTATTGTCGTCTATGATCTGGGCGGCGGTACTTTTGACGTTTCAATTCTTGAGCTGGGCGATGGTGTCTTTGAGGTAAAATCAACAAACGGTGATACCCATCTTGGCGGGGATGACTTTGACCGCAGAATTCAGGAATGGCTGATTGGCGAGTTCAAAAATGACAACGGCATTGACCTGAGTAAAGATAGAATGGCCTTACAACGTCTGCGCGAAGCTGCTGAAAAGGCAAAAATTGAGCTTTCCGCCATGCAGACAACGGAAATAAACCTGCCGTTCGTTACCGCTGACGCAAGCGGGCCGAAACACTTGCAGAAAACACTCACCCGCGCAAAATTCGAACAGTTGGTTGATGATCTTCTTCAAAGGACAAAAGATCCGTGTGTTAAGGCTTTAAAAGACGCGGGATTGACAGCCGATCAGATTGACGATGTTATTTTAGTCGGCGGATCGACCCGTGTTCCGGCTGTTCAAAAAATCGTCAAAGACATCTTTAAAAAAGATCCGAATAAGGGCGTAAACCCTGATGAAGCGGTCGCGATCGGCGCGGCGATTCAAGGCGGTATCCTGGGCGGCGATGTAAAGGACGTCCTCCTTCTTGATGTTACCCCACTTTCGCTGGGAATAGAGACATTAGGCGGAGTTATGACCAAGCTCATCACGCGTAACACAACGATTCCGACAAAAAAGAGTCAGGTCTTTTCGACCGCGGCGGACGGACAGAGCGCCGTTACCATTCATGTTCTGCAAGGAGAACGTGAAATGTCAAATCAAAACCGGACACTTGGTAATTTTAACCTGGACGGCATCCCGCCTGCACCGCGCGGCGTTCCTCAAATCGAGGTGAGTTTTGACATTGACGCCAACGGTATTGTTCACGTTTCGGCTAAAGATTTAGGTACCGGCAAAGAACAGAAGATTCGTATAGAAAGTTCTTCCGGACTTTCCGATTCAGATATCGACAGGATGGTCAAAGACGCTGAAGCACACGCCAACGATGATAAGAAAGAGAAGGAAAAGGCTGAGGCTCGCAATGAAGCAGACACCTTAGTCTATAGCACTGAAAAAAATCTTAAAGATCTCGGCGAGAAAGTAAATGCGGAAGACAAGTCCAAAATCGAGGCCGCTATTGCCGAAGTGAAGCAGGCTATGGAAGGTGGAAATACGGAAGCTTTAAAATCAAAAACCGAGGCCCTGAAGCAGGCTTCTTATAAGATTGCCGAAGAGCTCTACAAACAGCAGGCTCCGAACGGTCCTGCCGGAACGCCGGGTACCGGTGGCGGAGCAGGCCCTGATTTTGGCGGACAAGGCGCTGCTTCGGGCGGGGACGCAGGCGGATCCGGCGGCACAAACAGCGCGGAAGATGCTGACTATGAAATTGTAAACGATAAATAAGGGAGGAAAACGGGCGGCGGGGGACAGGAGCGGGAACGGTGGTTTTGTATTAAAAATCCCCGTTCCCTGTGCCCTGTTTCCTGTTCCCTACGAATATGGCAAAACGTGATTACTATGAAGTCCTTGGAGTAGAAAAAAACGCCGCCAAGGATGATATTAAAAAAGCATATCGAAAACTAGCCATTCAGTATCATCCCGACAAAAATCCGGGAGATAAAACAGCCGAAGAAAAATTTAAAGAGGCTACCGAAGCATACGAAATCCTGAGCGATGATCAGAAGAAAGCGAGCTACGATCAGTACGGCTTTGCCGGTGTTGAAGGCATGGCCGGACAGCATGATTTTCGTAATTTTCAGGGTTTTGAAGATATTTTCGGCGGCAGCGATTTTTCGTCAATATTCGATCATCTTTTTGGCGGCAGCGGCGGTGGCGGCTTTGGTTTTGGCAGCGGAGGAGGAGGGCGCAGAGCACGACCGCAAAGCGGTTCAAGCCTTCGCTATGATGTTGAAATTCCGTTTAAAGACGCTATTTACGGAACTAAAGTCGAAATCCAATACAGCAGAAACGAAAGCTGTCCGGCCTGTAAGGGCTCAGGCGGTACTGGGAAGAAAAACTGTCCCAGTTGCGGCGGCGTGGGGCAGATACGCCAAAGCCAGGGATTTTTTAGCATGGCCTCAACGTGCCCGACTTGTCGAGGTACGGGCTCAATTATCGAAAACCCCTGTAAAGAATGCGGCGGGAGTGGTCTGGTAAAAAAGAGACAAAAAATCATGGTAACCATCCCCAGCGGTGTTGAGGACGGCAGACGCCTTATCTTGCACGGTCAGGGAGACGCAGGGCCAAACGGCATCCCTCCCGGTGATCTTTATGTGTTTATCAGGGTAAAAGCCAGCGATTACTATGAAAGAGAAGGAGCCGATCTCTATTGCGCGCTCCCTGTTTCAATTACTCAGGCAAGTATCGGCGGTGAAATTTACGTTACAACTCTTGACGGCAAAAAAATTAAAGTCAAAGTTCATCCGGGAACACAAAACGGAAAAATGCTTCGGGTACGCGGCGAGGGGATTCCCGTCAACGCCCGTAAAGGGGACCTTTACATCAAACTGATGGTCAAAATCCCTGAAAAACTTTCGCGGCGGGGAAAAGAATTGCTTGAGGAATTATCAAAGATAGAAGGTGAAGCAGAATCGCCGTCCTTAATTCCTCTTTCAGACTTAGCGCATCAAGGGCACTAAGCAGACTAGATCTTAATTTCCCAATAGGCAATAAAGAAGAGCGCCTCCCCGCCTTGGGCGGGGAACGGGCTATCCGCTCCAATCTTTTTTGCCGCTCCCCGGCAAAAAAGGATTTCCGCTTCTATCCCTTGCGCGGGGAGCCATCTTCCGGGGTCCCCCCATGAATTTTAATGCCTTTGCCCTGGAAATTACGAGGGCAGGGCACTTGAAAAATTATTTTTTTTATAGTATAGTATATAGTGATGAGTGACGGTAAATATACATTCAAACTGAAACAAAAAATAGTCTACCCCAGCCAAGGTGTTGGTATAATCAAGCAAATCGAAGAGAAAGACTTTAAGGGTGAAAAAATCCCTTATTACACTGTTTTTCTTGAAGCCTCCGACATGACGGTGATGGTTCCGGTCAATAGAGCAGAAGAACTGGGAATTCGGGCTATTGTACCACAGGCGGATGCTGAACGTGCGCTTGAATTCATTAGTGAAGAATTTGAACCGAATCCTTCGGATTGGAAGCTCCGTTATCAGCAGAATCTTGATCTCCTTAAAAAAGGAACAGTATTAGATATTGCCGCGATTGTGCGTTCACTTTATCACCGCAGCAAGGTAAAAGACCTGCCCATCATGGAACGTAAGCTTTACGATCAGGCGTTCAGGCTTTTTGAGGACGAAGTAGCACATTCACTCAAAAAAACAAAAGAAGAGATACAAAAACTCATAATAGATCGTCTCGAAAATAGATAAATGAACATTGCCGCCCTTATTGTTGCCGCCGGCGCATCTTCGAGGATGGGAGACGGTAAAAAAAAAGAATACCATCCCCTCTTGGGACAGCACGATCTTTGTGTAAAACACGATAGAAATTCAGTACTCACCGGCGAAGGACAGCCCCTCACGGTGCTTGGCACAGTCTTTTCAGTTTTTGCGGAAAACCCCCGCATATCAATAATAGTTGTTGTGCATCCGGTAAAAGCAGAAATCGGCGAGCAGGCTGCCAGAGGCGCTATCGGAGAGGCTCTCATTAAACGTTGCAACAAAGAACTTCACTTTGTGCCGGGCGGGGAAAACAGGCGTCTCTCTGTTTATCACGGACTTTCGCTGCTTGCCGCTTTTAAGACCGATTATGTGCTGATTCACGATGGCGCACGCCCCTGGCTTGATCAGACGCTTGTAAACCGTGTCATTGACGAGGTCATTGAACGGGAGGCCGTGATTCCGGTAATTCCGTTTACGGAAACACCCAAGGAACTTGACGCCGGGGGGCACATCAAACGGCACCTCAAACGGGCAAACTTGGCACTGGCCCAGACACCGCAGGCCTTCCTTTTTGACAAGATTTTAAAGGCACACCAAAAAGCCGCAGAAATTGTCCCACAGGGAAACACGGAATGGACGGACGATGCTGAAATCTACGATGAATTTATCGGAGAGGTAGCCGTTGTACAAGGCGATAGCCGTAATAAAAAAATTACTTTCCCTGAAGATTTATAAGGTGTTTTGATCCTGCGCCCCATCGGAAAAGCGCCCTGAACCATAATCTAAAACCGGAATTGCCTGAACCGCTGTGGGCCCATTTACAATAAGCGGGGATGAGCATAATATAAAAAAAGATGAAACAGCCAGTCCGAAATACGCTGATTCCCGGCATTATCGCCGTTTTTCTTGTTGTTGTGCCCGCGCTTCTTATCCGCGCCGGTATGATTAATGCTTATTACGCGCAGGTGCTGATCTCGGCAGGTATTAACACCATCATGGCGATTAGTGTCAATGTAGTTGTCGGCATTACCGGCCAACTTTCTCTGGGACAGGCGGGTTTTATGGCTATCGGCGCGTATGCCTGTATGTTTTTTAGCGGGGATCTTGGTCTGCCCCTGCCGCTTGGTCTTCTCCTTGCCGCCCTTGTTGCCGCGTTTGCCGGTTTTTTAATCGGTTTTCCCTCATTAAAGTTAACCGGTGATTATCTGGCAATAGTAACACTCGGTTTTGGAGAGATTATCCGTGTACTCCTTACGAATCTAAAATCAATCACTGAGGGGCCGGACGGGAAAAAATTTACAACCATACTCCAGGATATCAACAGCGGCCCGTTTCTCTCATTTCTTGTTGTTATCGGCTCACTTGCCCTCATTGTCGTACTTCTGCACAACTTTTTACGTTCCACGTACGGACGCGCCATATTTGCCGTGCGCGAGGATGAAATAGCGGCAAACTCATCCGGTATTAATATCTTTCGGTACAAGATGATAGCGTTTGTCATCGGCGCGTTTATCGCGGGAATAGGCGGTTCCCTGTACGCGATGTTTATCGGCTTTATAAACCCTGACATGGCCTCGTTCTCCAAAAGCATTGATTATCTGATCTATGTCGTGCTCGGCGGCATGGGCTCCATGACCGGCACGATTATAGCGACATATTCTCTCTATATGCTGCAGGAGTTTTTGCGTTTCCTGCAAAACTACCGCCTTCTTATCTATCCGGTAATCTTAATTCTGGTCATGATATTCCGTCCGCAAGGTCTTATGGGAATGAAAGAGCTCTCCTTTGTTCGCTTGACAAGACGCTTTGTCCGATTTTCACGGAAGCTGCTCATGAGATATTCCGGAAAAGCGGAGTAAAACTTGAGTGATCGATTTTTTCGCAAAAATAACGCCACGATTATCACACAAAAACTTGTTACCAAGGCTGTGCTTGAACATCATTTAAT